>JABMNB010000023.1 GCA_013205335.1 Rhodospirillales bacterium | reverse complement strand
GGCGCGGCCCATGGCGACGCGCTGGCGCTGGCCGCCCGAAAGCTGCTTGGGCTTGCGCTCCAGCAGTTCGGTGATGTCGAGAATGCCGGCCGCCTGTTTGACGCGCCGGTCGATCTCGTCCTTGGGAGTCTTCTTCAGCTTCAGGCCGAACGACATGTTCTCGTAGACGTTCATGTGCGGATAGAGCGCATAATTCTGGAACACCATGGCGATGTCGCGGTCCTTGGGCGGCACGTCGTTGACGACGTGGCCGCCAATCGCGATATCACCGCCGCTGATCTCCTCGAGGCCGGCGATCATGCGGAGCGTCGTGCTCTTGCCGCAGCCGGAGGGACCGACCAGGACGATGAATTCCTTGTCGGAAATGTCGAGATCGATGCCCCGGACGGCGAGAACTTCATCGTACTTCTTGACGACCTTACGCAACGTTACCTGAGCCATTTGTCATCTACCCCTTGGTCGCGCCTGCAGTGAGGCCGGCAATGTAATAGTCCATGAGGAAGGCATAGATGATGAGCGGCGGCGCGGCGCCCAGCAGTGCGCCCGTCATGATCTGTCCCCAGTTGAAGACGTCGCCCTTGATCAGCGTGGTGACGATGCCGACCGGCAGCACCAGCTCGCTGGTCGAGGTGGTGAAGGCCAGCGGGTAGAGGAACTGCGCCCACGAGACGGTGAAGGTGAAGATCGTCGCAGCAATGATGCCGGGAAGCGCAACCGGGATGAAGATCTTGGTCAGCGTCTGCATCCAGGTGGCGCCGTCGATCAGCGCCGCCTCGTCGAGTTCCTTGGGAATCGACGCGAAATAACCGATCATGATCCAGGTAGCGAACGGCACGGTGAGCGTCGGGTAGAGGATGATCATCGTCCACCAGTGGTTCATAAGCTGGACGCCGAACACCTCGTTCACCCAGGCGAACATCTTGAACAGCGGGATGAACAGCAGCGTTTCCGGGATCAGGTAGGTGAGAAACACGCCGGTCGCCAGCGTGGCCGATCCCCAGAACTTCATGCGAGCGAGCGCGAAGGCCGCGATCACGCTGATCAGCATGGTGATGATGACGACGCAGATCGACACGATCGCAGAATTCCGGAAGAAGACGAGGAACTGGTTCTGCGTGAGGAGTTCGATGTAGTTCTGCAACGTCGGATTGCTGATCCACCACGGGTTTTTCGCTGCCGAAATTTCCGCACTGGTCTTCAGCGACGTGATCAGCATGTAGATCGGCGGCATCAGGAAGAAGATGGCGAACAGCACGAGGAAGAAATAGGACCAGCGCAGCGCCCAGGTCCGGTCGCGGCTCATGCTGCCGTAGTTGGGCCGGGTCGACGCTCCGGTCGCGACTGCAGTGTTGGCCATCAGACTTCACTCCCCCGCTTCGTGATGTCCCGCAGGATGAAGGTCGCGGCGACGGCCAGGATCGGCACCATGAACAGCGACACGGCGGCGCCGAGCGGAATGTCGCCGCCCTCGATGCCGACGCGGAACGCCCAGGTCCCGAAGATGTGGGTGCTGTTGAGCGGACCGCCCGCGGTGAGCACGCGCACGATGTCGAAGTTCGCGAAAGTGACGATCAGCGAGAACAGCGCGGTGATTGCGATGATGTTTCGCATCATCGGCAGGGTCACGTACCAGATGCGCTGCCACCAGGTGGCGCCGTCGATCGAGGCCGCCTCGTAGAGCTGCTCGGGCACCGACTTCAGCGCCGCGAGGTACATGATCATGAAGAACGGCGAGCCGATCCAGACATTGACCAGGATTACAGAGAAGCGGGCCCAGCCGGCCTCGCCTGTCCACGGGACATTGCCGATACCGAAGTGGGCAAGGATCCAGTTGAGGGCGCTGTAGGACGGGTCGAACAGCCACAGCCAGGCGAGCGTGCTCATGGCCGGTGGGATGACCCATGGCACGAGCAGCATGCCGCGCCACTTGCGCTGCCCTTTCGAGGGAATGTTATGGACGAAGTGGGCGACCACGAAGCCGATGATCGCCTTGAAAATAACCGCCGTTATGGCGAACAGGCAGGACTGGTAGACGACCAGCCAGAACGTGTCGCGGCCGAACAGGAACTCGAAATTCCCGAAGCCGACGAAGCGCGTCATGCCCTTGTTCAACGTCGCGAGGTAGACCGCAAAGCCTGCTGGATAGGCGACCAGAATCGCAAGGAGGAGGATCAGCGGCAAGGCCATCAGGAAGGCGATGGTGGACTTGCGCTGCATGAGCTTGTGCAAGCTGCTACGGCGATCGCCCGTCACGACGGCCGGATTTCGGGCGGCGATGTCTGCCATATTTTACTCCCGGCACTGTGGCCGATGTTGCAGTCGCGGGGACGCCGCTCAACGCGGCGTCCCCAACGGATGCAGGACGACGCGTCAGTTGCGCGAGAAGCCCTCGAGCTCCTTGGCCGCCCAGTCGAGCGTCTTGTCCATGGCTTCGCCCTTGGCGAAACGGACCACCATCTGGGTCTGGATCGCCTGGGTATAGATCTGCTCGGCGATCTTGTGCGGCGCGGGCGCCGCGGCAATCGACAGCGTCTGGTGATTGTGCGGGTTCGGATAGTGATAGAGCGTGCCCTTCGGCGGCCCTTCCTCGGCCCAGACCTTGAAGGTGGTGAGGTTTGCGAAGGCCGGCAGATCGTAGCCGCCGCTGGCAATCACCATCTTTTCCGCCGACGAAGCCTGGGACAGGTGGGTGACCAGGCTCTTGGCCGCCGACTGGTTCTTGCTGAAATTCCAGGTTCCCCAGAAGAACGGCAGGAACGGCGCGTAGCGGCCCTTCGGACCGGCCGGGAAGCCATGCGTCCAGAGCTGCTCGGCGATCTGCGGCGCGTCGCGCTTGGCGACGGCCCAGGCGCTCGGCGGGTTCATGATCAACGAGCCCTGCCCCGAGACCAGGAACTTGTTGTTCGACGCGTCATCCCACGACGGGACGTCGGGCGGCAGGAACGCCATCAGCTTCTTGTAGTAGTCGAGCGCCTGGCGGACCGGGTCGGACTTGACCGTGATGTCACCCTTTTCATTGACGAGCTGTGCGCCGAATGCGTGGAAGAGTGCACCCGCGGTGTCGACACTGTCCGACGTCGCGCCGAGGCCCAGGCCGAACGGATTACCGCCCTTCTGGCAGGCTTCCGCCGCCTTCAGGAACGTGTCGAGGTTCCAACCATCGGCCTTCGGGGGCGCGCCCGCCGGGTACATCGCCTGGATGTCGATGCCGGCATGCTTCTTGAGGAGATCGATGCGCGAGCATGGACCTTTGATCTGGCTGCCTGAGGTTGCCGGCACGGCAAGCCACTTGCCGCCGACCTTGCCGAGATACTCGACGGTGCCGTTGACCGGACCGTTGGCCTTGATGAGCGGCTCGACGACGTCGTTCATCGGCACGAGCTGATCGGCATAGCGGGACGGCAGCCAGGTCGAGAAAGCGAGCACGTCATGGCCCGACTTGGCCGTGCTTTCCGCCGCCGTCGTGAGCAGCAGCTTGTTGCCCTGCGAGGTGATGAAGTCCATCGAGACTTCAACCTTCTCCTTGTCGGCCCATTCCTTCACCAGAGCCTCGGTCGCCTTGTTGGCACCCGGCACCCAGTGATCCCAGAATCCGACGGAGAGCTTGCCGGCGGCGTAGGCGCCCCGGACGAACGGCGCAGCCACGAACGCTGCGGAAGCCGCAGCGGTACCGGCCACGAATCGACGACGATTGACCTTGTTCGAGCCCATGTTTCCTCCTCAAAGCCGCTTTGAACGGCCGATTAACCCAGCCCGCGTTGACGCTAAGGCGATGGCTCTCAAGCGGAGCCTTGTTGCGATGCTATGCACAAGACGCCGGGCAAGCAATGCATTTTGACAGGTGGTGCGCATTTGAGCGGGTTTGACAGGTTGCAAGGAGGCTTGGATGCTCCGCCGCCTCGCGCTGGAGCGGGGAGTTCGTTTTGTGCGAGTAAGCTTGTGAACCCAGTTTGGCAAAAAGCGCCCCGCGTTGCCCGGCCGCCCGTCCTGAAAGAAGCGTATCTCCTCTCATGAATACCGTTCCGACCGCCAATCCGTGGCTTGCCGCCGTCGCCCCCTCGCCCATCGGCGAGACCAAGCGCTGGGTCCTGGGCCGCACCTTCCCAGCCGACCGGCCGCTGATCGACCTCAGCCAGGCCGTGCCCGGTTATCCACCGGCACTCGAACTGCGCAAGCATCTGGGCGAGCTGCTGCTTGATCCCACGATGCATGGCTACACGCCGATCCTCGGCCTCCCGGTGCTGCGCGAGACCTATGCACGGCACCTCTCCGACTTCTATGGAGCCCCAGTCGTTCCCGCCGAGGTCGGCATAACCTCGGGTTGCAACCAGGCATTCTGCCTGGCCCTGATGAGCATCGCCAAGGCGGGCGACCAGGTGATCCTGCCGCGACCGCACTACTTCAATCACGACATGTGGATGCGCATGCAGGGCGTCGAGCCGGTGTCGCTCGACTTCCGGCCGGGCTCCGGCGCCGTCCCCAGCGCGGAGGATGCCGAGAAGCTGATCGGGCCGCGCACCCGCGCGATCATTCTGATTTCCCCCAACAACCCGACGGGCGCGGTCTATCCGCCGGCCACCATCCACGCGTTCTACGAACTCGCCCGGAAGCACGGCATCGCCCTGCTGCTCGACGAGACCTACAAGGACTTCCTGCCTGAAGGCGAGCGGCCCCACGATCTCTTCACCCGGCCCGACTGGCGCGGCACGCTGGTGCACCTCTACAGCTTCTCCAAGGTGTTCGCGCTGACCGGTTATCGCGTCGGCGGCGTCACCGCCGGCGCCGCGTTGATGGCCGAGATCGAAAAGGCGATGGACTGCGTCTCGATCTGTCCGCCGCGGCTTGGCCAGGAGGCCGCACTGTACGGCCTGCGCAACCTGCTGCCGTGGGCCCGGAACAACACCGCTGGCCTGAAGGCGCGTGCCGACATGCTGGGCCAGGGCCTCGAGCGCTCCAACCGCTGGCGCCTCGTCAGCATCGGCGCCTACTTCGCCTACGTGGAGCACCCGTTCGCCGGGACACCCTCCACCGAAGTCTCGAAGCGCATGGCCGACGAGGAGAACCTGCTCACCATCCCCGGCGACATGTTCGGCGCGGGTCAGGAGCGCTTCGTGCGTCTGGCTTTCGCCAACGTCACCGACGACAGGATTCCGACGGTGCTGGAACGACTGGAGCGGTTCGGCGTCTAG
>JABMNB010000193.1 GCA_013205335.1 Rhodospirillales bacterium | reverse complement strand
CCTCCGCCAGAGTCTTGGGCGGCATCTCGGCCAGCAGCTTGTGCAGTTTCGGGCCGGGCTTGCGCGTGGCCTTGAGGCCGCCGGCGCCAACCAGCGCGATGCGGGTCAGCCGGTCCTCGAACAGAGTGGCGATGTGACCGGAGACCATGCCGCCGAAGGAGAAGCCCGCGATGGCGAAGGGCTGGTGCCGGGGCAGCAGCTCCTCCATCGCGTATTGCACGCAGTGGGTGACCGACCAGATGTCATTCACGTCGTCGGGCGGGTCGCTGTCGCCGAGGCCCGGCAGGTCGGCGGCGTAGACGGTGAAATGCTCGCTGAGCGGCAGGACGTTGCGGATCCAGTGGATCCATGAGCCCGAGCCGCCGTGGAACAGCAGCAGGATCGGCTTGCGCGAGTCGGCGCCGAACACGTGCCACATCATCGTGCCGGTGCCGCCGGCGCTGCGCGGCCCCATGGGCATGCGGACCGCCTGCGAGAAGGCGGCGACGGCGTCGATATGTTCGGCGGCGGTGCGGCCGTCCGGCAATGTCGGAACGGCGGAGAAATCCAGACTCATGGCTTGATCGCCCCCAGCAGGCGCTCGACGAATTCCGGCGCCTTCTTGCGGTCGATCCAGCGCAGCACGGTCACGAGGTCGTTGTCGGGGTCGATCCAGACGATGTGGCTGCCCCAGCCCAGCGCGAAGAAGCTGCTCTCGGAGGCGGCCGCGAACTGCTTGCGGCCGGTGTTGAGCCACCACATCAGCCCGTAGAAGGGCGCGACCGGGCAGGGCTTCACCAGCTCCTGGGTCCAGCCCTCGGGCAGGATCCGCTTGCCGTCCCAGACGCCGCCCTGCGCGACCAGCCTTCCCATCAGCGAGAGGTCGCGCGCCGAGATGACGATGCCGCCGCCCCAGTGGCCGCCGCCCGGCACCGACAGCATCTGCTTGCCGCCAATCGAATCAAACGAATCGCGATAGCCGTCCCACGTCCAGCCCTGCGAACCCCCGATCGGATCCATGATGCGGCGCTTCAGCACCTGCGGCAGCGGCTCCCTGAAAACCTGCAGCAGCGAGCGCGAAAGGCGGTTCACGCGTACGTCGTTGTATTCGTAGAACGTCCCCGGCTTCTTCATCGCCCGCCGCGTGCCCTTGGGCGCGTCGGCGACGGCCAGGCCGACCACGCGATTGTGATCGATGCGGTCCTCCTTGCCGAAGACGGTGCCTGACCATTCGCTGGTCTGGGTCAGCAGGTGGCGCCAGGTGATGTCCCGGTTCTGCTCGCTGGTGAACCCGTCATCGAGCGCATAGTCCGCAACCCTGTCGTCGAGGCTCCTGATCAGCCCGTCGCCCAGCGCCAGGCCCGCGAGCAAAGCGAGGTAGCTCTTGGCGACGCTGAAGGTCATGTCGGCGCGGTCGACATCGCCCCATTCGGCGATCTTGTGGCCGCCGCGATAGACGAGGCCCGCCGGCCCGCCGCGCGGCGTCACCGGGCCCAGCACCTCGTTGTCGGGGGCCTTTTCGCCCGAATCGTAGGTCATCACGAACTGCCCGTCGGGCATGTACATGCTGGCCGGCCAGTTGGACTGGGCGGCCAGGGCGAAAGCGACGGCGTCGTTCAGATCGTTCATGCCCGCAATCAACATTGGAGCCCGTCCGGGAGCAAGCGTAGAAAGCGGGTCATGGCCTCCGCACATCCGACCCCCCCTTCTACGAACCCGGCTTCCATCACCCTCCGCCGTCCCGACGACTGGCACGTCCACCTGCGCGACGGCGCCATGCTGGCGGCCTGCGCCGTGCACACCGCCCGCCAGTTCGGCCGCGCCATCATCATGCCGAACCTCGTGCCGCCGGTGACGAAGGTGGCCGAGGCCAGCGCCTACCGCGACCGCATCCGCGCCGCGGTGCCGAAGGAGCTGAACTTCGAGCCGCTGATGACCTGCTACCTGACCGACGGCGCCGATCCCGCCGAGCTGACGCGCGGCAAGGAAGAGGGCGTCTGGGTCGCGGCCAAGCTCTATCCGGCGCATGCCACGACCAACTCCGCCCATGGCGTGACCTCGATGGATCGCGTCGCGAAGGGCCTGGAGGCGATGGAGAAGGCCGGCATGCCGCTGCTGGTCCATGGCGAGGTCACCGATCCCGAGGTCGACATCTTCGACCGCGAGGCGGTGTTTCTCGAAAAGGTGCTGGCGCCTCTGCTGAAGCGTCACGAAGGTCTCAAGATCGTGCTGGAGCACATCACGACCCGCGAGGGCGTGGAATTCGTCGAGGCGAATGCGGGGCGCCAAGAGGGACGGATCGGCGGCACCATCACGCCGCATCACCTCAGCTACAACCGCAATGCGATCTTCAAGGGCGGCATCCGTCCGCACTTCTATTGTCTGCCGATCGCCAAGCGCGAGGAGCATCGTCTCGCTCTGCGGAGGGCGGCAACCTCCGGCGGCTCGCAGTTCTTCCTCGGCACCGACACCGCGCCGCACAGTACCGACACCAAGGAGTGCGCCTGCGGCTGCGCCGGCGTCTTCAACGCGCCGGTCGCCATGCAGGTCTATACGCAGATCTTCGCCGAGGAGGGCGCGCTCGCCCATCTCGAAGCCTTCGCTTCGCTCAACGGTCCGCGCTTCTACGGCCTGCCGGTCAACGAGGAGACTGTGACCTTGCACGCCAGGCCCCTCGACATCCCCGACCGCGTAGCGGTTCCGGGCGGGGCTAAGGACATCACCGTCTTCCGCCCCGACACGCCGGTGGATTGGAGTTTTTAAACACCGCCCGTCGTCCTGAGCGGAGCCGCCCGCCGGGCGGCGCAGTCGAAGGACCTCTTTTCGTTCCGACACACCGTGCGTGGGAAAAGAGGTCCCTCGACTACGCTCCGCTCCGCTCGGGACGACGGTTGTTCTTTGCTCAAAGATCGCTCGCGTTGAGCTGAACGACCCTTTAACTTTGGCGGCATGAGCAGAAAAGGCATACCCGACGGCGCCGTCGTCCGCGGCACCGACAAGGGCTACGACGATCCCCCCAAAGTTCCCCTGACGCCCGGCAGCGAACGGCCGGTCGAGCAGGTCGACAAGGTCTATCCCTATCTGCGGCCGCGCGATGCGGCGACGCTGATCCTGGTGCGCATGCAGGGCGACACGCCGGAGGTCCTGATGGGCTGCCGCGCCGCCGCCCACGCCTTCATGCCCAACCGCTACGTGTTCCCCGGCGGCAAGGTCGATCCCGACGATGCGCGCGTGCCCGTCGCGACCTCGCTCGATCCCTTCGTCAACGAGCGTCTGATGCGCGCGGCCTCGGCGCAGCGCGCGCGGGCGCTGGCCGTCGCGGCCGTGCGCGAGACCTTCGAGGAGAGCGGCCTGATGCTGGGCAAGCCTCTCGAGGGCGGCGCGCCCCGGAAGGACTATGGCGAGCACTGGAAGGGTTTCCTCGACCAGGGCATGGCGCCGGCACTCGACTGTCTCGACCTGATCGCGCGCGCGGTGACGCCGCCCGGCCGGCCGCGCCGCTTCAATGCCCGCTTCTTCATGGCGCGGGCCGAGGATGCGTCGGGCGAGATCCGTCATTCGAGCGAGATGGGCGACATCCGCTGGGTGCGCCTCGACGAGGCGCGCGAGCTGCCGCTGCCGACCATCACCGGGCTTATCCTGGGCGAGATCGGACGGCTGGTGAAGGAGCCGCCCGACCGCAAGGCGCAGCGCAAGATCCCGCTCTTCACGACGGTGCATCGCAAGCACCTCATGATCGAGGAATAGGATCGTGGCGGTGCGTGACGACGACGCGCCCCGATCTGCAGAGCCCCCGCTAGCCGCTCCCCGGCGCTCCGGCGCCGTGCCCGTGCTTCGCGGCGGCGTGCGCCTGCGCACGCTGGTTTCGATCCGCTGGGGCGCGGTCGCGGGCCAGGCCTTCACCGCCGCCGTCGTGCACTGGGGGCTGGGCTTCGGCATGCCGGTCCTGGCGGTCGGCGGCACGATCGCGCTCTCGGCCCTGCTCAATCTCACCGTCAGCATCGGCCGGCCGGGCTCGGCGCGCATCGACGACCGCGAGGCGGCCGTCTTCCTGGCCTTCGACATCCTGCAGCTCGCGGTGCTGCTCTATCTCACGGGCGGCCTCATCAATCCGTTCTCGCTGCTGCTGCTGGCGCCGGTCGCCATCGGCGCGACCATCCTGTCGCTGTCGAGCAACGTCGCGCTCACCCTGCTCACGATTGCGAGCATCGCGCTCCTCGGCGTCTTCTATCAGCCGCTGCCGTGGAAGGGCCCGCTGCCCAACCTGCCCGATATCTATCAGGTCGGGGTCTGGGCAGGCCTCTCGCTGACGACCCTGCTGATTACGCTCTATGGATGGCGGCTCGCCGAGGAAGCGCGCCAGATGGCCGATGCGCTGGCCGCAGCACAGGCAGCCCTGGCGCGCGAACAGCAACTCTCGGCGCTGGGCGCGCTCGCCGCCGCGGCGGCCCACGAGCTCGGCTCGCCGCTGTCGACCATTGCCGTCGTCGCCAAGGAAATGCAGCGCGAAATCGAGCTGGACGATCCGTTGCGCGAGGACGTCGAGTTGCTCGTGGCGGAATCGGATCGCTGTCGCTCGATTCTGGCGCGGCTCTCGATGGATCCCGCCGGCGACGTCTCCGATTCCTACACGCTGGTGCCCCTGCCGGCGCTGATCGAGGCTGCCGCCCAGAACTATGCCCGCGAGGACATCGATATCGCCTTCGAGGCGGGCCCGGCCGGCGCGGGCGTGCCGGCGACGGCACCAATCCAGATTCGCAGTCCGGAGATCATGCAGGGTATCGGAAACATCGTGCAGAATGCCGTGTCCTTTGCCCGGCGCGAGGTGCGCGTCGCCACGCGCTGGACGAAGGAATGGTCTGAAGTCGAAGTCGTCGACGACGGGCCGGGCTTCTCCGAGGCGCTGCTCGACGAACTCGGCACACCGTTCATTTCGACCCGCCAGGGCGAGGGAGGCCATATGGGCCTGGGCGTCTTCATCGCCAAGACCCTGCTGGAACGCACCGGCGCCAACGTGACTTTCGGCAATCGCAGCGCCCCGGGCGGCGGGGCCGCCGTTTCGGTGCGCTGGCCAAACCCGGTCTTCAAGGCTACATAGCCGCCGATGTCGAAGGAGTCGCCATGACCCAGGACAGCGGCGCCCCGCGCCCCTTGTCACCTGTCATCGCCGGCACGACGAACAGCAAGGACCGCACCTTGTTGATCGCGGACGACGATGCAGCATTCCGCAACCGGATTGCGCGTGCGCTCGAGCTGCGTGGTTTCATCGTCACCGCCGTCGGCTCGGTGGCCGAAGCGCTGGCGCAGACCGCCCGTCCCCCCGCTTTCGCCGTGCTCGACCTGCGGCTGGCTGACGGCAACGGCCTGGAGCTCGTCGGCCCGCTGCGCCAGGCGCGTCCCGATATCCGGATCGTCGTGCTGACGGGCTACGGCAACATCGCGACCGCAGTCGCGGCCGTGAAGGAAGGCGCCGTCGACTATCTCGCCAAGCCGGCCGACGCCGACGCCATCGAGCAGGCGCTGATCGCGCACGGCCGCAAGCTGCCGCCGCCGCCCAGCAATCCGATGTCGGCCGATCGCGTGCGCTGGGAGCATATCCAGCGCGTCTTCGAACAGTGCGACCGCAATGTCTCGGAGACGGCGCGCCGGCTCAACATGCACCGCCGCACCCTGCAGCGCATCCTCGGCAAGCACGCCCCGCGCGAGCACTGAGGTTTCTGTCCCGCGTTAACCACCCACCTCATCCTGAGGAGGCCGCGCAGCGGCCGTCTCGAAGGATGGGCAACAACGTGGTGCGCGTTCCCATCCTTCGAGACGCGGTCCTGCGGACCGCTCCTCAGGATGAGGCTGTTGGTGGAATGACCACTAAGCCCGCCGACTTGCGGCGTTCCAGTACTGTTCGAGATTGGAGATCAGCGCCGGGCTGAAATGGCAGTAGGCCTGTTCGCGCGCGTAGAGCGCCGCGTAGCGGCGGAACGTGTCGAGCGGCTCGACCCCGAGCCGGAGCGCGCGGCGGTTTCCGATGGCGCCGACCGCGCCCGATCCGGTCAGCCGGTCGATGACATGGGTGATGGTCGCGTCGATCTCGCCCGGCGCCACGACCTCGTCGCAGATCATGCGGCCGACCTCTGAATCGCACTCGATGCGGCGCTCGTACATGATTGCCTGACGCGCGAGGCGGTCGCCCACGAAGCGTGACAGGCGCAGGTTCGCCATCGCCGGGATGATCCCTTCCTTGCGCGCCGGCAGGGTCATGTAGGCATCGCGGCCGGCGATGTTGAAGTCGGTCGCCAGCAGGATCTGGCAGCCGCCGCCGATGGCGAAGGTCTCGACGGCCGAGATCCAGAGCTTCTCGATCGAATCGCCCGCGACCTCGTCCGGTGAAACGTCGGGCCGGGCGAGGCCGCGGAACATCTTGTTCACGAAGCCCATGTCGCGGATCAGGAACCACAGGAACGGGATCTTGCCGTAGTAGAGGTGCGTGAGGTTGATGCCGGCGTTGAAGACGCGGCGGCCGGCATACTTGCCCTCCGGCACCACGTCGCCACGCAGCACGGCGACCTCGCTCTGGCGGTCGAGGATGCACGCGTCGGCGCCGATCTCGGTCGCGGCCTGGGTCGAGTTGTCTTCCGAGTTGAGGAAGCGGCGGTTGGACAGCAACAGCACGGCCGCCTTGCCTTGACGCTCGACCCGGGCGAAGCCGAGGTCGAGGCTTCCGTCGCGCTGGAACTTCGCGAGCGCGTCCGACGACTCCTCGCGCGGCAGCAGCATGGCATGGCAGAGATGCAGGCCGCTCGCGGGATCGGCGAGGAACTGGTTGCACAGGATGCCCTGGTCGATCTCCACGCCGTCCTTCTCGGACTGGCGCAGCTCGGCCTCTACCGCAACCTGTGCCTCGGTTGGCGCCAACCCGGGCACCAGCGCGGCGGCGGCATAGACCAGCCGCTCGATGCGCACGAATTTCCGCCTGTTGTCGGTCAGCCGGTCGTAGAGCGTGCTGGCGTGGCGGCGCAGGAACGTGAAGCGGGCCTCGCGCGCGGCCTGCTTCAGGCTCTCGGCGGCCTCGTAGTCGGCGGCGTCGCGGTTCGGCTTGGCGGGCAGGCGGGCAAGACGCTCGGCGGCGTCGCGCCACCAGGCAGAGAAGACGGCCGCGTCGGCCGCGAAGTCGCCGCCGACCACGACCGGCGCCGGTGCCACACCATCCATCACGACGATCCTGCCCGAAAAACATTGGAGCGGGCGACGGGATTCGAACCCGCGACCTACGGCTTGGGAAGCCGACGCTCTACCCCTGAGCTACACCCGCATCCATATCATTCTAGCTCGCGGTTGCGCCCGAGGTCCAATCGTGTAT
>JABMNB010000192.1 GCA_013205335.1 Rhodospirillales bacterium | reverse complement strand
TCATAGCTGCCCGAGGTGAGCTGCGTGTCGGTCCAGTAGTTGAGGTCGAGGTTTTCGACATAGGACTCGAACCAGTTCGCCAGCTTGTCCTTGGGAATGAACACCGGGAAGGTCGAGGGGAAGGGCATCAGCGGCAGGTGATTGACGTGCACCTCGTTATGCAGCGTGAGCGAGTGATAGCGTCGCCGCCAGTTGTCGCCGATGCGCTGATGGCGATCGACGATCAGCGTGTCGACGCCCAGCGCCCGCAGGCGCGCCGCAATGGCAAGACCCGCCTGACCGCCACCGACCACGAGCACGGCCGGATCGCGATCCTCGTAGGCCTGCGCCTTCACCCGCTGGTCGAGCCAGTTGGCACCGCCGAAGTCGCGGCTATAGCGCTCGGCATCGCTCAACTCGCGCGGCCTCCCATCGGGCCAGCCGTGCAGCTCCTCGAGCGTGGTGAGCAACGACCAGGCCCGCCACTCCCCGTCGGCTTCGACGAGGCGCACGACGGCATTGGCGTGGCCAAAGGCGGTCTCGAACTCGAAGATCGCCTCGATGCAGTCGATGCCGGCCCGCTTCGCGCGACGCGGCGGCGTGCGCGCGCCGGGGATCTCCACATCCTTCGCGGCGGTGCGCGCCAACACCGGCGCCAGCGCCGCCTCGATCGCCGCCCGCCCGGAATGGGTGACGACGTCCCAGGTGAAGGCCAGCACGTCACGCCAATGCCCGTCGGGCATGAACGTCGCCGCGACGGAAGCGGCATCCTGCGCCTGAAGCGCTGCCCCGAACGAATCGAGCCAGCGGGCGGAGATCTCTCCCGCCTCGTCAGGAACTTCGGCAAACTGTACGGACATCAATTCTACTCCCGAAGAGAATCAGTCGAGCTTCACGCCCGAGGCCTTGACCGCGGGCTCCCAGAGCTTGCGGTCATCGGCCAGGAACTGGTCGAACCCGGCACGGCCGGGCGGTGGCATGTCGAGGCCGAGATCGTCGTTCCAGCGCTTCTGGATGTCGGCCGACTTCAGCGCCCCGGCGATCGCGGTCTCGAGCCTGGCGAGGATCGGCTCGGGCGTGCCGGCCGGCGCGCCGATGCCGTACCACGAGGTGGCGACATAGCCCGGCACGGTCTCGGCAATGGCGGGGATGTCGGGCGCTGCCTTGGAGCGCTGCGCCGAGGTCACGCCCAGCCCTCTCAGCTTGCCCGACCGTACCTGCGGCAACATCGACGGCATGTTGGCGAACATCATGTTCACGATGCCCGCCATCAGGTCCGAATAGACCGGACCCGCGCCCTTGTAGGGCACGTGAATGATGTCGACGTCGGCCAGTTTCTTGAAGAGCTCGCCGCTCAGGTGCAGCGACGTGCCGGGGCCTGACGAGGCGAACGAGTACTTGCCCGGATCCTTCTTGCAGAGCGCGATCAGCTCCGCGACGTTGTTGGCCGGCAGCGACGGCGTCACGCCCAGCAGGTTGGCGAGGATCGCCACGCGCGAGATCGCCACGATGTCCTTGTCCGGATTATAGGGCAGTCTGGAGTAGAGCATCGGGTTCAACGTGTGGCTCGCCACCGAGATGAGGCCGATCGTGTAGCCGTCGGGCGTTGCGCGCGAGAGTTCGACCGTGCCGATGTTGCCGCCCGCCCCGCCCTTGTTCTCGACGACGAACGTCTGGCCGAGGTTCTTCGAAAGCTGGTCGCACATCAGCCGGCTGACCGTGTCGGTGCCGCCGCCCGGCGCGAAGGGGCAGATGAACTTTACGGTCTTGTTGGGCCACGTTCCCTGCGCTCGCACGATCGCCGGCGCCGCAACCGATGGAACGGCCAGGGCGGCGGCAAGCAGTAACCGTCTCTTCATGATACTTCCTCCCTCTGTTCTTGTTTTCTGAACACGAAGCGTAGCGGCATCCGCTAGTCTGTCCAGATGAGAGAGCCGGAAAGCGTCCAAGCGTATATCGACCAGACCCCGGCCTGGCCCGACGGGACCCCCACCCCCAGCGTGCCGATGACCCAGATGCAATGGCGCATCTGGACACTCGCCACCGCCGGCAAGTTCTTCGAAGGCCTGGTCGTGTTCATGACCGGCGTCGCCCTGCCGCTGATCGTCGAGGAATTCGGCCTCTCACCCACCGGCAAGGGCATCGTGGGCGCCGCCACCCTGGCGGGCATCATGGTCGGCGCGGTGGCGCTGGGCGGCCTGGCCGACGTCTACGGCCGACGCCGCATGTTCGTGGTCGAGATGGTGGTCTTCGTCGTCTTCCTGGCCGGCCTGACCGTCGCGCCGAGTTTCGGCTGGCTGGTCTTCTTCCTGTTCGGTGTCGGCCTGGCGCTGGGCTGCGATTATCCGACGGCCCACCTCGTGATCTCCGAGAGCATCCCCAGCCGCGACCGGGGCAAGCTGGTGCTGGGGGCCTTCGCCTTCCAGGCGATCGGCGCGCTTGCCGGCACGGCACTGGGCTTCGTGATCCTGACCCTCGATCCCTCGCTCGATGCCTGGCGCTGGATGTACGCCATGGCGATCGTGCCGGCCGCGTTCGTCGTGTTCGCCCGGCTGTTCGTGAGCGACAGCGGCCAGTGGCTGATGAGCCGCGGCCGCCGCACCGAGGCCGAGCGCGAGCTGCGGCGCCTGCTGAAACGCAAGCCGCAATACCCCAAGCAGGTGCGCCTGGCCGAGAGCGCCGGCTCTCCCCATCGCGGCCACCATCAGCACGGCCGCTGGAGCGAACTCTTCAACAGGAAGAACCGGCGGGCCACGATCCTGGCCTCCGTGCCGTGGTTCCTGCAGGACCTCGGGACCTACGGCATCGGCATCTTCACGCCGACGATCCTCGCCCGCACGATCGGTCACGAGATCACGGACGCCCACAACGTGTCGGCGCTGATCGCCCGCGACCTCGAGGGCGCGAAGGGCGCGGCGCTGGTCGATACGCTGCTGATCGTGGGCATCCTGGCCGCCGTGCTGTTGTCCGACAAGGTCGGCCGCATCCGGCTCCAGGTCCTGGGCTTCCTCGGCTGCGCCATCGGGTTGGGAATGGCCGCGCTGCAGTCCCATGTCGAGGAGCCGGCGCGCACGCTGCTGCTGTTCGGCGGCTTCATGCTCTTCAATTTCATGACCAACCTCGGGCCCAACGCGCAGACCTACCTGCTGGCCGGCGAGGTCTTCCCGACCCACATCCGCGGCAAGGGCGCGGGCTTCGCCGCCGCCTTCGCCAAGATCGGCGCGGTGCTGACGGCCTTCACCTTCCCCGTGGTCCTGGCCGACACCGGCACCGACTTCCTGCTGACCGCCCTCGTCTTCACCTCCCTTCTCGGCGCGCTGATCACCTGGTGGTTTCGCATCGAGACGGCAGGCGTCAATCTGGAGGAGATCGGGCGGTAAAAATCTCCCGCCGGGCTTCGCTTGGCGGCGAACGGCGGGTACCTTCGGCGCAATGGACTCGCCGATCCGCGACCTGCTGCGCTCGCCCGACTTCCTGAGGCTGTGGCTGGTCGGCGCGTTCGCCAACGCGATGCGCTGGCTGGAGCTGCTGGCGTCGGGCCTGTTCGCCTGGGAAGTCACCCACTCCGCCTTCGCCGTCACGGTCGTGGTGGCCCTGCGCCAGATCCCGCAGCTTCTGTTCGGCGCCTTTGCCGGCGCCATCTCCGAGGCGGTGAACCGCAAGCTGATCTTCATGCTGGCGCTGATCGTGCCGGCCGTGATCTCGACCCTGCTCGCCACACTCGCGGTCACCGGCCATCTCGAGGTCTGGCACGTGGTACTCGGCAACCT
>JABMNB010000191.1 GCA_013205335.1 Rhodospirillales bacterium | reverse complement strand
CTACCTGCAGGCGGTGCCGTATTTCGACCGGCTCGACTATGTCTCGCCGATGAACCAGGAGCATGCCTACGCGCTCGCGGTAGAGAAGCTGCTGGGCATCGAGGCGCCGGAGCGCGGCCAGTACATCCGCGTGCTGTTCTCCGAGATCACGCGCATCCTCAATCACCTGCTCAATGTCACGACCTTCGCGATGGACGTCGGCGCGCTGACGCCGCCGCTCTGGGGCTTCGAGCAGCGCGAACTGCTGATGGAGTACTACGAGCAGGTCAGCGGATCGCGCATGCACGCGGCCTATTTCCGGCCGGGCGGCGTCCACCAGGACCTGCCGGACGGCATGCTCGATTCGATGGAAGGGTGGATCAAGCAGTTCTACCCGTTCATGAAGGACGTCGAGAATCTGCTGAACGACAACCGCATCTTCCGCCAGCGCACCGTCGACATCGGCATCGTCTCGGCAGAGCAGGCGCTCGACTGGGGCTTCTCTGGGCCCCTGATTCGCGCCTCGGGGATTCCGTGGGATTTGCGCAAGTCGCAACCCTACGACGTCTACGACCGCATGGATTTCGACATCCCGCTGGGCAAGACCGGCGACTGCTTCGCGCGCTACCTCGTGCGGATCGAGGAGATGTACCAGAGCGTCCGCATCATGGAGCAGTGCATCGCCGCCCTGCGCAAGGTCGGTGGTCCGGTGCGCGTCGACGACCGCAAGATCTCGCCGCCGCGCCGTGGCGAGATGAAGGATTCGATGGAAGCGCTGATCCATCATTTCAAGCTCTATACCGAAGGCTACAAGGTGCCCGCCGGCGAGACCTACACGGCAGTCGAGGCGCCGAAGGGCGAGTTCGGCGTGTATCTCGTGTCCGACGGCACCAACAAGCCTTACCGCTGCAAGATCCGCGCTCCCGGGTTCCCACACCTGCAGGCGCTCGACATGATGACCAGGGGCCACCAGCTCGCCGACATGTCGGCGAACATCGGCTCGCTCGACATCGTGTTCGGCGAGATCGACCGCTAGGAGACGATACGATGGCGATGATCACCGCCGACCCCAAGGACGTACCGCAGGTCGCTCATTTTTCCTTCACGCCCGAGTACATGGCCAAGGTGGAGGAACTGATAGGCCACTATCCGCCGGGGCGTCAGGCGAGCGCCATCATCGGCGTCCTCGATCTGGCGCAGCGCCAACAGGGCTGGCTGCCGCGCGCGGCGATGAACGAGGTGGCCCGAATTCTCGAAATGGCGCCGATCCGCGTCTACGAGGTCGCGACCTTTTATACGATGTTCCAGCTGCGGCCGAAGGGTAAGTACCTGCTGCAGGTCTGCACCACGACGCCTTGCTGGCTGCGCGGTTCCGAAGCCGTCATGAAGGCATGCCAGCATGCCGCGGACGGCGAGATGTTCAGCGTGCAGGAGGTCGAGTGCCTCGGCGGCTGCGTCAATGCGCCGGTCGTGCAGATCAACGACGATTTCTACGAAGACCTCGACGAGGCTTCGATCAACAAGGTGCTCGAGGCATACCGGCGCGGCGAAACGCCGAAGCCCGGCCCGCAGGTCGATCGCCAGAACTCGGCGCCCGCGGGTGGACTGACAACGCTGAAGGGCGAATAGGACGATGCTCGGCGACAAGGACCGCATCTTCACCAACCTCTACGGCACCCACGACTGGCGCCTGGCCGGCGCCCGTGCACGCGGCGCCTGGGACAACACCAAGGCGATCCTCGATCGTGGCGTCGACGCCATCATCGACGAGATGAAGAAGTCGGGTCTGCGCGGCCGTGGCGGCGCGGGCTTCCCGACCGGCATGAAGTGGTCCTTCATGCCCAAGGAAGTGAAGGACAGGCCGCACTATCTCGTGGTCAACGCCGACGAGTCGGAGCCCGGCACCTGCAAGGATCGCGACATCATGCGCCACGATCCGCACCTGCTGGTCGAGGGCTGCCTGATCGCCGGCTTCGCGATGCGCGCCAATGCCGGCTACATCTATGTGCGGGGCGAGTTCTACAACGAGGCGCAGCATCTGATCGAGGCGATCAAAGAGGCCTATGACGCGGGCCTGCTCGGCAAGAACGCCTGCGGCTCGGGCTGGGATTTTGACCTCTATGTCCATCGCGGCGCCGGCGCCTATATCTGCGGCGAGGAGATGGCGCTGATAGAAAGCCTCGAAGGCAAGAAGGGGATGCCGCGTCTCAAGCCGCCATTCCCGGCTGTCTCCGGGCTCTATGGTTG
>JABMNB010000190.1 GCA_013205335.1 Rhodospirillales bacterium | reverse complement strand
CTATTATTCGAGGTGCCCACAATAATGCTTTCGCCGACCGGTTCAGGAAAGAACGGGATTCCGACTGGAAAGAACTTCTACATGATCACCCGCGCGTATGTGCCAGTGCCGGGGGCCAATAACCAACCGAAGGTGATCAAGAAATAGCTAAGAACAATGCTGGGCCTGTCGGTCCACACCCGCCAAAACTGACGAGTCTTGAGGTCTACTTGAGCCTGCCGGAGTGCCGTGCATTACCTGCCGATGTCCGAGTCTGGCACAAAGCGGATGAACCAGCAGATGGTACCGATGTCTGAAAATGAGGTGGAAGCAGACGCGGCAGACTAATTTCATGGGCTTTGACCCTAGCCCCATGAAAACCTCCGATAACGGCTGATCGGCGACGTCACGCTGGCGATCTTCCGCGTCGACGATCCGGCGGCGGCAAGGCGCAGGACCTGTTCACCATCGATCCGGAGCTACTCTGATGGAGAATCGCCCTCTTCCCCATTCAAATAGGGAGGTGTCGCGTCTTACGCGACGGAGGGGTCAAAGATGTGGCGTCGACGAGCATGACCCCATCGCCCCGTATGACGGAGCACTTGCCCATCTGAATGGGGAAGAGAGTCATCCCGAATTCTGACGATTCAATCTACGTCGGAAAGACTCCCGACTTCGCTCTGCTTGTCCGCGGCGCGGGGCCTGATACTTTCGCCACCGGTCATCCAGAGGAGCGGCACATGGCAAAATCACCCGCCATCTCGATCGGCATCAAGGAAGCGGACCGCAAGAAGATCGCCGACGGGCTCAGCCACCTGCTGGCCGACACCTACACGCTCTATCTGACGACCCACAATTTCCACTGGAACGTCACGGGCCCGATGTTCACGTCGCTCCATGCGATGTTCATGACCCAGTACACCGAGCTCTGGAACGCGGTCGATCCGATCGCCGAACGCATCCGCTCGCTGGGCTATCCGGCCCCCGGCTCGTATGCCCAGTTCGGCAAGCTGAGCTCACTGCCCGATGCGCCGGCAAAGCCGCCGAAGGCGCTCGAGATGGTCAGCATCCTCGTCACCGGCCACGAGGCGGTGGCGCGCACCGCGCGCGGCATCTTCCCGGTTGCCGACAAAGCGGGCGACGAGCCGACGGCTGATCTGCTGACGCAGCGCCTGACCGTTCACGAGCAGTCGGCCTGGATGCTGCGGTCGCTGCTCGAATAAGTCTCGGCAAGCGAGACCAGGTCTCGCTGGTAAAAATTCCGGATCTCGGCTTGCGCCACGTCCTCCCTGATGCGTACGATGACCGCAACTACAAAGCCGTCCAACGAGACGGCAGTCCTTGGGAGGACAACATGGCTAAGACGAAGCGTCGTAGCGTTCTTAAGCTTGCTGGCGGTGCTGCCGCTGCATCCATGGGCGGCATGGCCGCCATCCTGGCAACAGGCCGCATGCCGGCCTTTGCCCAGCAGAGAACGGTCCACTGGTTGAAGTGGGTCGACTTCGTGCCAGCCTCGGACGCACTGCTCCGCAAGGAGATGCTTCCGGAAGCCGAGAAGGCGCTGGGCATCAAGATCAATCTCGAGACGGTCAACGGCAACGATCTGCAGCCGCGCGTGACCGCCGGTATCCAGTCGGGGGCCGGGCCCGACCTGATCATGGCCTTCAACAACCAGACCTATCTCTACGCCAACAGCGTAGTTGATCTGACCGAGATCGCCGAAGCCGTCGGCAAGGCACAAGGCGGCATGTACAAGTACGCTCGCGCCGTCTGCAGCGACGGCAAGATGTTCATGGGCATGCCGTGGGCGGTGATCGGCGGCATGATCGCCTATCGCAAGTCGTGGTTCGAAGAAGTCGGCGCCACCAAGTTCCCCGAGACATGGGAACAGTACCGCGAAGTCGGCAAGAAACTGAAGGCCAAGGGCCGGCCGATCGGCCAGACGCTCGGCCATACGTTCGGCGACGCGCCGGGTTTCAGCTATCCCTACATGTGGTCCTGGGGTGGCATGGAGGTCGATCCCTCCGGCAAGGTGATCCTCAGCAGCAAGGAGACACTGGAATCGGTCAAGTTCCTGCAAGGCTTCTGGAAGGATGCGCATGACGAGGGCGGGCTGGCCTGGGACGACACCAACAACAACCGCGCCTTCCTGTCACAAACGGTTTCGGCGACGTTGAACGGCGCGTCGATCTACATCGAAACGCTGCGCAAGCCCGACCAGTACAAGACCGAGAAGGGCGCGCCGATGCACACCGATATCCTGCATTCCCCGCTGCCCAAGGGACCGGCGGGTCAGTTCGGCTTTCATCTGCTGCAATCGCACATGCTGATGAAGTACTCGAAGAACCAGGACCCCGCGAAGGAGTTCCTGAAGTGGATACACACCGAGAAGAACTTCGAGAAATGGTTCGTCTCGCAGAAGGGCTTCGCCACGCCCTGCACCGAGAAATGGGAAGGCCACAAGGTCTGGACCGACGATCCCGTGATGGCGCCGTTCAAGGTCGCGGCGAGGCTCGGCCAGGCGCCAGGCCATGCCGGTCCGCCGAACGCGAAGGCGGCAGAAGCGCTGTCGAAGTACATCATCACCGACATGTATGCCAAGGCGGTGCAAGGCATGCCCGCCGAGGACGCGGTGAAGTGGGCCGACGCCGAACTCAAGAAGATCTACGTCTGATCCCGGCCCCCTAGACGGCGTCCGGACCATGGCTGGAACCGCACTCGCGACCGCGGAGGGCAAGCGTCCCTCCCGGCTGCGACGCCTTGAGGACGAGCGCTGGCTGGCGCTCGCCCTTCTCACGCCGACGGCGGTGCTGCTTGGCCTGTTCATTGCCTACCCGTTCGTCGAAGGCGTTCTGTTGTCGCTCAGCAGCACCCGCGTCGGCCAACCCGGCGAATTCGTCGGACTGAAGAACTTCCACAAGATCTGGAACGACAGCATCTTCCACACGACCATGTGGAACACGTTCTGGTACACGGGCGTGACGACGGTGTTCAAGCTGGCACTGGGCCTGTGGCTCGCGCTCCTGCTCAACCGGCATTTCAGGGGCAAGGCGATCATCCGCGCCTTCATCCTGCTGCCGTTCATCATCCCGACGGTGCTGTCGACCTTCGCCTGGAAGTGGATGTTCGACCCGACCTTCAGCGTCATCAACTGGACGCTGTTCCAGTTGGGCCTGATCACCACCCGCATCAACTGGCTGGGCGATCCCGACCTCGCCATGACGTCGATCATCGTGATCAACGTCTGGCGCGGCGTGCCGTTCTTCGCCATCACCCTGCTGGCCGGCCTGCAGACCATCAGCCCGGAGCTCCACGAGGCCGCCGCCATCGACGGCGCGCGCCCCTGGGCGCGCTTCTGGCACGTGACATGGCCGCTGCTCATGCCGGTGACGCTGGTGGTGGTGCTGTTCTCGGTCATCCAGACCTTCGCGGATTTCCAGCTGGTCTACGTCATGACCGGCGGAGGCCCCGCCAACGCCACCCACCTCTTCGCCACCTATGCCTACCAGCTCGGCATCGGAACCGGCTTGCTGGCCGAGGGCGCTGCGATCTCGCTCGCGATGTTCCCGTTCCTCTTCGTCATCGTGGTCGTGCAGCTCCTCTACATTCGCCGGGTGGAAACCAGATGAGCCGGGAGACCCGCCGATGATCGAAGGCGCAATGTGGCGGCGATGGGTCTTCTACAACATCCCGCTGATCCTGTTCGTGTTCGTCCTGCTGTTCCCGTTCTACTGGATGATCATCACGACCTTCCGGCCGGACGGCGAACTCTACCGGCCGTGGAACGCTGCCAACTACATGCTGTTCTGGACCAACAATCCGACG
>JABMNB010000022.1 GCA_013205335.1 Rhodospirillales bacterium | reverse complement strand
GGCGAAGAACGATACGGTCGTCAAGGACGGCACCTATCGGACGTGTGACTGGGAAATCGTGGATCGGCTGAAGACGATCGCCAGGGAAAAGGGCTGCACCCCGGCCCAGGCGGCCCTCGCCTGGCTGCTGCACAAGCCCTACATGGGGTCGCCGATCATCGGTGCCACCGATCTCGACCAGCTGACCTCGGCCGCGAAGTCGACCGAGGTCTTGCTGACGGCCGAGGAGTCGAAGCTGCTCGAGGCGCCGTATCAGTTCCGCGTTTCGCCCGTGAACTGAGCACGCCGGCCGATCGCGGCAGAGAACCAGAAGGCCAGCAGCGGCAGTACGATGGCGGCTGCCCAGAAGACGGGCGGCGCGCCCCAGCGATCGACGATCGGCGCGGCGATGGGCACGCCGATCGCCTGGCCCAGGAACAGGCAGAGGGCGAACAACGCCATGCCGGCGCCGCGGGCTTCCGGCGCCATCTGTGTGCCGTTGGTCTGCAGCGTGTTGTGGAACATGTAGAACGACACGCCCGACAGGACGATGGCGGCGAACTCGACCTCGGCGGTCGGCGCCAGCGCCATGGCCGCGAAGGCGATGCCGAGACCCGTTCCGCCCCAGGTGCAGAGGCCGCGCTCGCCCAGGATGCGCACGAGATGATGCGCCACCATGACATAGAGAAAGCCGCCGGCGCCGAAGGCGGCAACCGCGAGGCCGATGGCGGCAAAGCCCAGGCCGAAGCGCTGATGCAGGTCGGCGCCGACGAAGGTGAAGGCCCCCCAAAAGACGCCGCCCTCGAGCGCGACGACCAGGATGACCGTCATCGCCCAAGGCCGTTTGAGGACGCGGACCATCTGGCCGATCATCGAGCCTGCTGCCCGTTCGCCAGGACGGGCGATGTCGGGCCGGGCGCGCATGACGGCGAACAGCGCGCCGCCGGCCAGAATGTAGATCGCGGCCAGGACCCAGAAGACGGAGCGCCAGCCCAGCCAGTCGCCGATGGCGCCGCCCAGCGCCGATCCGGTCATCAAACCCAGCGTCTGGCCGGTGAGAAAGCGGGCCAGGGTCGCCTGCCGCTTCTCGTAACTCACATTGTCGCCGACCCAGGCGATGGCGAGCGGGATGATCGCGGAGCCGGTCACTCCCGTCAGGAACCGTGCCAGGGTGAGCATGCCCAGCGAAGCGGAAATTGCGCTCAGCATGCAACACAGGGCGGCGCCGATGCAGGCGATGGCGACCACCGGCATCTTGCCGTAGCGGTCGCCGAACGGGCCGTGCACAAGCACGAAGACGCCGTTGGCAAACAGGAAAGCGGTGGCCGCGATCGAGGCCGCGCCCACCGTCACGCCGAAGGCGACGGAGAGCTGCACCAGCAGCGGGTCGATCACGCGCATGTTGGCGGCCGACGCGAAGGCGGCGACCGACAGGAGCACGATGGCGATCGTGGGCGCGGTATCGGAGGAGGGCCGCGGCGGGGCGGCAGGGGAAGGCATCGGCAGCGGGCTTAGCGGCTCGGCTGTGTAAAATAAAGGTCTCTTGGCGGGACCCAGCAATGACCTATGTTGGAGTCCATGGAAGAACTGCTCATTCTCGCCCGCGACCCGCAAGCTTGGGCCGCGCTCGCGACCCTGATCGTCATGGAAGTCGTGCTGGGCATCGACAACCTGATCTTCATCTCGATCCTGACCAACAAGCTGCCGGAAGAGAAGCGGTCCGGCGCCCGGCGCATCGGCATCGGGCTCGCGGTCTTCCTGCGGCTTGCCCTGCTGGGCGGTGTTGCCTTCATCGTGCAGCTCACGACGCCAATCTTTTCACTATTTGGGCATGGGTTTTCCTGGCGCGATCTCATCCTGATCGGCGGTGGCCTGTTCCTGATCTACAAGGCGACCAGCGAGATCCGCGAGCATGTCGCGGCAGATCATGAAGACAAGGAACTGTCGGTCGGCACCGCCGCGGGCGTCACGGTCATGGGCGTGATCGGCCAGATCCTGATCCTCGACCTCGTCTTCTCGCTCGACAGCATCATCACCGCCGTCGGCATGACCGACCACATCCCGATCATGGTGATCGCCGTGGTCGTGGCGGTCGCCCTCATGCTCGCTGCAGCGGACGGGTTGGCGCGGTTCATCGGCAACAACCCGACCATCGTCATGCTGGCGCTCGGGTTTTTGTTGATGATCGGCATGACCCTGATCGCCGATGGCATGGGCGTGCACGTGCCCAAGGGCTACATCTACGCCGCGATGGCGTTCTCCGGGCTGGTAGAGGGACTGAACATGCTGGCGCGTCGCGCCCAGAGCAAACGTCCGTTGCGCAAGCGACCGCGCTGACGCGCTGACAAGAGATGCCACGGCGGGCTAAGCTTCCCGCCATGAAGCTCAAGGATCAGGTGGCCATCGTCACGGGCGCGGCATCCGGCATCGGCGCCGCGACCGCCCGGCTGTTCGCAACCGAAGGCGCGAAGGTCGCGCTGGTCGATCTCGACGAGACCGGGCTCGCCCGGGTCGCCGCCGAGATCGCCGGCATGGGGGGCGAGACGATCACCCTTCCCGCCGATGTCAGCAGCGACGCGCAGGCCCGCGCCGGGGTGGCGCAGGTCCTTCAGAAATGGGGCCGCGTCGACGTATTGGTCACGGCGGCCGGCGCTTCGTTCGGCGGCACCGTCGACAAGGTCGACGAGGCAACCTGGGACCGCACCTTCGCGATCAACGTGAAGGGCACCTTTCTGTGGGTCCATCACGCCATCCAGCCGATGATCGCGGCGAAGTCCGGCGCCATCGTCACCCTGGGCTCGCAACTCGCGCAGTCGAGCCTCGGCACCAACGTGGCCTACATTGCTTCGAAGGGCGCAATCGTGTCCTTCACCAAGACCGTCGCCGTCGATCACGCGCGGCAGGGCATCCGCGTCAATGCCTTGATGCCAGGCGTCATCGACACGCCGATGCCGGCGCGTTCGCTGAAGCGCCAGCCCGATCCCGAGGCGGCCCGCGCTTTCTGGAAAACCCGCCATCCGATGGGCCGCATCGGCCAGCCGGAAGAGGTGGCCAAGGCGGCTCTCTTCCTCGCCTCTTCCGATTCCTCCTTCACCACGGGATCGCTGCTGTTCGTCGACGGCGGCTGGACGGCACACTGACCATGACCAGGAAGCTCACACCGGCGCAGCTCGAAGGCTATGCGCGCGACGGCTATGTCTGTCCGGTAGATGCCTTCTCGACCGAGCGCACACGGGCCTGGCGCGACCGGCTCGAGGCCTTCGAACGCGCCCAGGGCCAGAAGCTGACGCGCGGCCACAATTTCAAGCCGCACCTGCTGTTTCCCTGGGTCGACGAGATCGTCCATTCGCCCGAGGTGCTCGACGCAGTCGAGGATCTGATCGGCCCGGACATCCGGCTGTTCCATCTCAGCGTCTGGCCCAAGGACGCAGGCTCGGGCGCCTATGTGAGTTGGCACCAGGACGCCACTTACTTCGCGCTGGAACCGGCCTGCCACGTCACCGCCTGGGTGGCGCTGACCGACGCGCCGGTCGAGGCGGGCTGCATGGAGGTCGTGCCCGGGTCGCACAAGCTAGGCCAGCTTCCGCATGCGGAGATGCAGGATCCCGAGAATCTGCTGTCGCGCGGCCAGCAGCTTGCGGCGGACGTCGACCGCAGCCGGACGGCTTTCATGCCGGTTAAGGCCGGCCAGTTCTCGCTGCACCACACCCACCTCGTGCATAATTCGCGGCCCAACCGCTCGCACGACCGGCGCATCGGTCTAGGCATCAGCTACGTCCCGACCTCGGCGCACTGCACCTCGCCGTCGCGCGTCAGCGCCATGCTGGTGCGCGGCGAGGACAGATACGGCCACTTCGACGACGAGCGCCGGCCGCTGCAGGAAGCGGGGCCTGAGGAACGCGCCTTCCATGCCGAGGCGGTCGACAGGTTCCGGCGAATGAATATCGAGCAGACCGACAACAAGGCTGCGATCGTCAAGAGGTAGAAATGCATACGATCAAGCTGCCGTACCACGACCGCTATCCCTATTCGCCGATCACGGAGCGCAAGGACTATTCGTGGCCCGAAGGCAAGCGGCTGGCGGTCTATCTCGGTCTCAACATCGAGCATTTCGCCTTCGGGGCGGGCGAGGGGCATCTCCTCACCGTCGCCAACCCGCCCCCCGATCCGCGCACCTTCGCGTGGCGCGACTACGGCAACCGGGTGGGCGTGTGGCGCTGCCTGGAGCTGTTCGACGAACTCAATCTGCCGGCCTCGCATCTGATCAACACCACGGTGTTCGACTATGCGCCGCAGATCGTCGACGCGCTGAAGGCACGCGGCGACGAGTTTGTCGGCCACGGTCGCACCAATGCCGAGCGTCACGGCGGCATGTGGGAAGCCGACGAGAAGCGCTTCCTCCAGGAGATCAGCGACTCGATTGAGAAGGCTTCGGGCAAGCGGCCGCGCGGCTGGATGGCGCCGTGGATGGCCTCGACCCGCGTCACGCCCGATCTCCTCAAGGAGACGGGCTACGACTTCCTGATGGACTGGCCCAACGACGACCAGCCTATCTGTATGAAGACGCGCTCGGGCCCGCTGATGAGCGTGCCCTATCCGATCGAAATCAACGACAGCCCGCAGGTGCTGGTGCGCCACCACACGCCCGAGCAGTTCCGTGACTTCATCATCGGCCAGTTCGAGGAGCTGCTGCGCCAGTCGGCGAAGCAGCCGCTGGTCTGCGGCATTGCGCTTCATACGATGATCGTGGGCCAGCCCTACCGGCTGCGCCTGCTGCGCGAGGCGCTGCAGCACATCGTGAACCATCCGCAGAAGGACAAGGTCTGGTTCACGCGGCCCAGCGACATCTACGATCATTGCGCGGCGCTGCCCAAGGGGACGATGACGCCGCCACCGAAGTGAGGCCGTGACGTCGATCGACCTCGCAGGCTGGCTCGTTCAATTGCATGTTTCTGCGGCACTGGCGGCCGCCGAGGGGACGACCGCGAGCCACGATCGCCTGGTGTCGCTCGGCCGCCACTGCGAGCGCGAGGAGACGGAGCTGTTCGGCCTCGCGGGTTGAAGGTAGATAATGGCGGAATAGAATTACTCCGTCGTCTCGACCGGAGCGCCCCTCGAG
>JABMNB010000189.1 GCA_013205335.1 Rhodospirillales bacterium | reverse complement strand
TGCCCCCGGACCACCGGCGGCTGATGTGGTAATCTTCTTCACGGCGTTGCTCTCCTTCGTTGGATTCGACACCCCGAGCCTAACAGGCTCAAGGTGAGCAACGCCTACTTCACAATTTCAACAGAGGCCGGGACATCCCCTCTTCGGCTCAGGCAGCGCCTTGACTACCGCAAAGAGTCGCTTTGGTACGCGACCTTTGCCAATCTCGCAGTAAGCGCGAAACGTTTGGCGCTTGCTCAGTGGACCGTTCTCCCTTTTGGAGGGCGCAAATGCATTTCCCCAACATTATCCATAAGCATAGTATGTAGCTTACGAGTTTGCTGCGCTGGTTAACGCCCCTGCCCCATCTTCGCTTCGATGCCTGACCGCTCCCGAATTTATGTGCTCAATACCTTCTTCGACTGACTTCGACTACGAGCTAACGTCCAGATATTTGTCTAATCCATCTGCAGTCGGCCTGCGATCCGCGCTGGACGCCGCCGGCCTCCCTGTGCAACATGAACACCAATTCAATGTCGATGGAATAAACCGTCGCATGAGGCATGGGAGGCGAGGCTGAAGGCACGCGGTCAAACCGCTGCCTCGGTGGTTTTCTCGCCATATGTTCTAGTGACCGAGCGCAGCTTCGCGCCGGGTGGGATCGCGTGTCCGACAAGTAGGCGCGCGGAGTAGGGAATCTGTTGACCGGCAAACGAAGGTTTGCCGGCACTTGGACACGTGCGACGAGCGACTCTCACAGGGAAGGAAGAAAATCATGTTTCGAAAGAACATCATTCTAGCGACAGGCGTTGTTGCGGCCTCTCTCTTCGCCGGGGTTGCGGTCGCGCAAGACATCAAACTGCCGCCGTCGCTGACCATGACCGCCTACGATACCGGCACATCGGGCTTCAACATCGCCGTCGCCGTCGGCAAGGTAATGAAAGAGAAGCACAAAAGCGATCTGCGTGTTCTGCCTGCGGGCAATGACATTGCACGTCTCGCACCTCTCAAAGCCGGCCGGGCGCAAGCCTCCGCGATGGGCATCGGTGGCTACTTTGCCGCAGAAGGCGTCTTCGAGTTTGCTACCAAGGACTGGGGGCCGCAGCCTCTGCGGCTGATGCTGTCGGCGGCCTCGTGCAACGCAATCACTCTCAACGTTGCCAAGGATACCGGCGTCAAGGAGGTCAAGGACCTCAAAGGCAAGCGAATCGGAATCGTCGTTGGCTCGCCGGCGCTCAACCAGAATGCCTTTGCCATCCTCGCTTTTGGCAATCTCACGACGAACGACGTCAAACTCGTCGAGTTCTCCAGCTTCGGCGCCATGTGGAAGGGCATGCTCAACAACGAAGTTGACGCGGCGATCGCCTCGACCATCACTGGCCAGGTCAGGGAACTCGAGGCTTCTCCCCGCGGCGTGGTGATGCCGCAAACCCCCGCCTCCGACAAGGCAGGCTGGGCGCGCCTGCACAAGCTCGGCCCTTACTTCTACCCGCACAAGACAACGTGCGGCGCAGGCGGCCTGAGCGCGACCAATTCGCTCGAGTTGCCGGCCTATCCGTATCCGATCTTCATGGCCTACGCGGGCGAAAAGGACGACCTGATCTACAACGTCACCAAGGCGATGATCGTCGACTATCCAACCTACAAGGACGGCGCGCCCGGCGCCGACGGGCTGGAGGTCAAGCGCCAGATCCTGAACTGGGTGCTGCCTTACCATGAGGGTGCCGTGAAGGCCCTCAAGGAAGCCGGCGTCTGGACTGCCGAAGCGCAGAAGCACAACGACTTGCTGGTCAAGCGTCAGGACACGCTGGGCAAGGCATGGGCCGACTTCAACACGGCCAATCCACCCGCTGACAAGGACGCCTACGCCAAAGCGTGGCTGGCGGCACGCAAGACGGCACTCGAAAAAGCCGGCATGGAGCCGGTGTTCTGAAAGCGACCACGTAGCGGCACATGTCCGAACAATCCGTTGATGAAGAGCCTGGTTCGGAAGGATCCCGGACCAGGCATCTTTCCACGTTCTGGCGCTGCATACTGCTCGCGTGGACGGTCGTCTCGATTCTGCTCTGCTTCAATCAGCAGTTCACGTTGCGATTCTTCGTCGGACTGACGCTACTCGACACCGAGTACTACTGGGGCCTGGTCCTCGTTCTGCTGCCGCTGGCATTCATCATCTATCCGGTCAAGCCGGGACTGCACCAGAACCACGTGCCAGTCTACGACATCCTGCTCTTTCTGCTGACGACGACGATCGCCGGCTACCTGATCTACACCGCGCGCACGTCGGCTGCCGAAGGCTGGGAATACAGTGCGCCGAGCGTCGCCGGCAATCTGGCGCTGGGATGCGCGATAGCCATGTGGGCGCTCGTGCTCGAAGCGCTGCGCCGCGCCGGCGGTTTGGTGCTGTTCGTCATCATGGGAATCTTCTCGCTGTTTCCATTGTTTGCAGCGAGCATGCCGTCACCGCTGACCGCGTCTTCGGTAACTCTCCTCGATGCCGCCTCCTATCACATCTTCTCGCGCGAGAGCGTCCTGGGCATACCGATGCGCGCCTTCGCCGAGTTGGTGATCGGCTTCCTGGTATTTGGCACGGCGCTGCAATACTCGGGGGCCGGCGCTTTCTTCATCAATCTCGCGTTCGCGCTGTGCGGGACATATCGCGGCGGCGCGGCCAAAGTGGCGATCTTCTCATCGGGATTGCTGGGTTCGATGAGCGGCAGTGTGATCTCCAACGTGCTGACGACCGGGACGATGACGATTCCCGCCATGAAGAAGACCGGCTTTCGGCCGGCCATGGCCGGCGCCATCGAGGCCTGCGCCTCGACTGGCGCGGTGCTGGCGCCGCCCGTCATGGGCGCCACGGCCTTCGTCATGGCCGAATTCCTGAACATCCCCTACAGCGAGGTCGCCCTCGCCGCCGCTGTCCCGGCGGTGCTGTTCTACTTCTCCCTATTCATGCAGATCGACTTCTTCGCCGGCCGCCATTCCATGGTCGGCCTCAAGCGAGAGGAGATGCCCCGCGTTCGCGACGTATTCCGCGACGGCTGGTACTTCATTTTCGTCATCATACTGCTGGTCGTGCTATTGCTGGTGATGAAACGGGAGAACTGGGCGCCGTGGATCGCCACCGGCCTGCTGATCGTGCTCAACCAACTGTTTTCCGACAAGCGCTGGGGTTGGGCGGAACTGCTCGCCTTCATCGAAGGCAACGGACGAGTCTTCGTCGAACTGGTCGCAATCCTGGCCGGCATCGGCCTTCTCGTCGGCGCCTTCTCGCTGACCGGATTGGCCGGCACGCTGACCACCGAACTCCTCTACCTCGCAGGCGGCCAACCGCTCCTGCTTATCCTCATGGGGGCGCTGACCAGCTTCATCCTCGGCATGGGTATGACGATTACGGCATGCTACATCTTTCTCGCCGTGCTGCTGGCGCCGAGCCTTATTCAGGCGGGGCTCAATCCGCTCGCCGTCCATATGTTCATTATGTACTGGGGCATGGTGTCTTTCATTACGCCACCAGTCTCACTGGCGGCTTTCGCCGCTGCCTCGGTCGCCAGAGCAAACCCGATCGACACAGGCCTGCAGGCTATGAAGATCGGCAGCATCATCTATTTTGTGCCCTGCTTCTTCATTCTCAACCCCTCGCTCGTCCTGCAGGGCGACTTCCTGGATTTTGTTGGGCATTTCGCGACGGCGCTGATCGGCATCGCGCTCGTATGCGCCGGCTTGCAGGGCTACATGGGCCGGATCGGCGACCTGCGCCGCTGCGGCTGGCTCGAATGGCCCGTGCGGATCGCGCTGATGGTCGGCGGCCTGTTGTTCGCCGCACCGGGCGGCGGTCTGATGCCCCTTTCACCTTTGGAGATGACGGCGGCGGCAATTGCGCTATCTTTGCCCGCACTTACCGTAGCCTGGATCTACGCCCGCCGTTACGCGGTGGCCTGACCCCCCACCGCGGTCGCTCGGTGAGGTGAGGAAGTGATTAGTCGGTCGGCCGTTAAGAAGCCGGATTGAGAGCTGGTTGGCCCTTAGGGCTGGTCGTCATTGCGGCCAGGATTAGGCACAAGAATATCCTTAGCCAGGCGAGGATGCGCCTGAAGTTCTATCCGGCGGGGGTGAGGATGGCGTTTGCGGCATCGCCGGCGTGGCCCTTGAGGTAGCAGCGGCCGAGGTGGCCTTGCTCTTTCATGTTCCCGATAAGGGGCTCGACGGCGGATCGCCGCCGCAGCTCTCGCTTGATGGCACCGAAGACACCGCGCTTCTGTCCGGAGATGAAGACGCTGCGCGGCTTGGGCGCATCGTGTCCGCGGTATCCCTTGTCGACGTAGACCCGTTCGATCTCGCGACCGGTGAGGCGCTGGGTGTCCTCGATGACGGCCCGCAAGGTGTGGCCGTCGTAGGGGTTGCCCGGCAGTGCGGCGGCGTGCAGCACGAACTGTCCGCCCGGGGCACAGGCGTTGGTGGTGACGATCGAGACCTTGACGCCGAACTCGTAGGGCGCGCGAGCCTTGCCCTTGCCGATGCACTCGACCTCCG
>JABMNB010000188.1 GCA_013205335.1 Rhodospirillales bacterium | reverse complement strand
CGCGACACGCCGAACTGCTGGGCGATCTCCTCCTGGGTGATCCGGGCGCCGGACTTCAGCTCGCCGGAGCAGATCGCCTCGAGGACGGAATCGTGAATTCGCTCGGTGAGATCGGGTTCGGGCAGGATCGGGCGCATGTTCTGTATACAGAACACCATGTCGCCCGAGTCAATCGCCTAGCGGGCTTTCAGGCCCTTGGCGCCGAGAATTTGGGCGCCACGATCCGGATAGTCCGTGATCAGACCGTCGATTCCGAGGTCAATCAGCCGCGCCATCTCGGCCGGGGCGTTCACGGTCCACGGCACGACTTTCAGGCCAAGGGCCTGTGCTTCTTTGACGTTTTCCGCCGTGACGTTGCGCCAGAACGGCGACCAGGTGGCACAGCCGGCCGCCTTGGCCAGCCGGGGCAGCGACCCGCCCTGCGTCGTGAGGTCGAGCCCGCCCAGCCAGGGCGAAGGCCGTCCGCTGGCCCGCTGCACCGTATCGAAGTTGGTGCTCTCGATGGTGAGGCACGCGGTGGCGATCTCGGGTGCCAGCTTCCGGGCCTCGATCAGGCCGCGCCAGTCGAACGATTGCAGCGTGCTGCGGGCCTCGGCCTTGGCCGTGCGGATGTCCGCGACGGCCAGCCGTGCGAAGGCAGCGGGGTCGAGCGTGAGGTCGGGCTTGGCCGGATCGGTCTTCATCTCGATGTTGAAACGGACGCCGGGTGCGGCCTGCGTGAAGAACTCGGCCAGGGTCGGGAAGCGCTGGCCGTCCACCGGCTTCTGCTCGGGGAACTGCTGAGCGTACTTGCTGGCCGGGTTCACGCGACCGATGTCGTAGCGCTTGAGCTCGTCCAGACTCAGCGTGCGGATGGCCGGTCCGGCGGCCGCGAGCCACTGCCCGTCCGGTCCGCGCGTCAGGTCGGGATTGAGCAGCGGGTCGTGGCTGATGACGACGATGCCGTCGCGGGTCACCGCGAGGTCGGTTTCGAGCGTCGTGACGCCGAGATCCTGCGCCACCTTGAAGCCGGCCAGCGTGTTCTCGGGCGCCAGCCCGCGCGCGCCGCGATGGCCCTGCAGGTCGAATGCCGCCGCCAGTCCCGCGCTAGCTGCCCAGATTGCGCAGGCGAACGATGCGATCCGCGATATCGGGATGCGTGGCGAGGAACGCCGGCGTCCTGGAGGTGAACTGATGGATCGGGTTGACGATGAAGAGATGTTGCGTGGCACGACTCACTCCGGGAAAGGGCGCTGCCTTCTCTGCGAGCTTGCCCAGCGCAGAGATGAGGCCGTTGGGATTACGCGTGAACTGCACGGACGTCGCATCGGCGAGATATTCGCGCTGCCGCGAGACCGCCATCTGTACCGCCTTGGCGGCAAGCGGCGCCAGCAGTGCAACGACCAGCAGGACGATGATCAGGAGGCCGCCGCCCGAGCTGCCCTTGCGGTCGCTGCTGCGCATCCTGCCCAAATTCATCGTGCGGAGCGCCATGTCGCAGACCAGCGCGATCAGCCCGACCGTGACGCCGACCACGACCATGTAGCGCGTGTCGAGGTTGCGGAGATGCGCCATCTCGTGCGCGACCACGCCCTGCAGCTCGTCGCGCGTCAGCGAGTTCAGCAGGCCGCGTGTGACCGCGATGGTGCCGCTGCCGATCCTGTTGCCGGTGGCGAAGGCGTTCAGTGCATCGGTCTCCATCACCATGACGCGGGGCATCGGCACGCCCGCGGCGATCGAGATTTCCTCGACCACGTTGTAGAGCTGCGGCGCGTCCTGCTTATCGATCTCCTTGGCGCCGGCCATGGACAGCACCATCTTGTCGCCGACCGCCAGCGAGATGGCGCTCCAGCCGATGCTGATGGCCGCCATCAGGCCGGCGCCCGCGATGCCCACCTGGCTGACCACGGGCAGGGCGTTCGAGGATTCGCCTTCCAGCAGTGCGCCAACCAGATAGCCGATTCCGCCCGCCAACAGCGTGAGCGCAGCCAGCAGCATCATCGTGTTGCGGCGGTTCTGGTTCTGGGCGGCGACGAAGTCGGTGGTGGCGCTCATGCGCCTCGTCCCTTCAGCGCAGCGCGACCTTCGGCACTTCGCGCTCGGACTCCGGCATGTTGAACAGGTCCATCGGGCCGAAACCCAGCGATGCCGCGGCCAGCACCGCGGGGAAGCTCTGGCGGCGAATGTTATAGGTGTTGACCGAGTCGTTGTAGAACTGGCGCGCGAAGGCGATCTTGTTCTCCGTCGTCGTCAGCTCCTCCTGGAGCTGCATGACGTTGTCGTTGGCCTTGAGCTGCGGGTAGTTTTCCATCAGGGCGAACAGCCCGTGCGTCGCCTGGCTCAGCGCCGCCTCAGCCGGCCCCGACTGCGCGGCGTTGCCGCTGGCCGCGACGGCGTTGTTGCGGGCCTGGATCACCTTGGTGAGCGTCTCCTGCTCGTAGCCCATGGCGTCCTTCACCACCTGCACCAGGTTGGGAATGAGATCGTGCCGGCGCTTCAGCTGCACGTCGATCTGGCTCCACGCGGTCTGGGCCTGGTTGCGGCCGCCGACGAGGCCGTTGTAGACGGCGATCAGCCACAGGCCGATGGCGACGACGATGCCGAGGAAGATCCATGAACTCATGCCAGTTCTCCTTTGCCGCGGCGGCCAGTCTAGTCATGATCGGGGCCGTTCGGGAGGAATAACGATGGATACGTCAGAGCTGCTGAAAGCCTTCTGCTCCGCCGTGGAGCGCCGCGACGGCAAGGGCTTCGCGAGCCTGTTCACCGAGGACGGCGTCTATCACGACGTGTTCTACGGCGATTTCAAGGGCCGCGAGCGGATCGCCGAGATGATCGACGACTGGTTCCACCGCACCGCGCACGAGTTCCGCTGGGACATGCACCGGCCGGTGAGCGACGGGAAGATGCTCTATGCCTATTACACATTCAGCTACGTCTCGAAGCTGCCCGGCGCCGAGGGCAGGCGCGTCGGCTTCGAGGGCTGCTCGATGATGACGCTGCGCGACGGCAGGATCGCGGAGTATCGCGAGGTCGCCAATGTCGGGCCTGCGTTCGTCGAGCTGGGCTTCGCGCCCGAGCGCACCTCCAAGATCCTCGCCAAGGAAGGCGCGCATCTCAGTGCTCAGCCGGAGTGGAAGCGCCATATTGGAT
>JABMNB010000021.1 GCA_013205335.1 Rhodospirillales bacterium | reverse complement strand
TCTCGGCCTGCATCAGGAAGGTGTCGACGTTCCCGCCCAGGGGAAAGCCGAGCCTCTGCATGTTTTCGCGCGTGTCCTTCTCGGTCTCGGCGCCACGATTCGTGACATAGAAGACCTTCACCCCCTTGGAGTCGACATAGGTCGCAAACTCCACGGCGCCCGGAATCGCGGTCGAGACCTGCGCAGCGCAGAACTGGTTCCAGCTCTTCGTGCTGAAACCCTGGTTCGTCCGCATCATCCAGACCTGGTACTTCGAATTGTCGAGCAGGGTTTCGTCGACATCGAGCACGACCGCGGGCGGCAGGTTCTGGAAGTCGCCGCTCTGCTCGGCCGGCGCCGCCGTCCAATTCCTGTCGACCAGTGCCTCGTCGAGACGGAGGCGCGCCAACGAGAATACCGCAAGCGCGTTGGCCCTGTACTCGACCGCACGCTGCGTCCAGAGCGTCGCCAGCAGCATGTCGCTGGCCGGTGGCGCGTCCTGGGCCCTAGCCACTCCGCCCGACAGAGCCGCCAGGAGAACGGCGAGGAGCAGGCTCTTGCGCCCGCTCATCGCGATATCCTTTCCAGCAGCAACCGCTTCGTCGCCTGGTCGGTGAACGACGCCTCGATCGTCGTGCGCGCGATGTCGCGCAGATGCTCCTCGTCGAGCCCCGCCAGCTCGTACTCGGCGCCGAGCGTGGTGTGGAAGAAGGGCGGATCGTCGGAGTTCAGCGTGACCCTCACGCCCGCATCGATCAACCGATGCAGCGGGTGCGAGGCCCGGTCGGGGTAGAGGCCGAGCGCCACGTTGCTGCCGGGGCAGACTTCCAGGACGATCCCGCGCCGCGCCAGCTCCTCCATCAACGCCGGATCGTCGGCCGAGCGGACACCATGGCCGATGCGGCTCACCGGCAGGTCACGGATCGCGGCCCACACGCTCTCCGGCCCCACGACCTCGCCGGCATGGACGGTACAGCCATAGCCGTTCTCGTGCGCCAGCCGGTAGGCCGGCGCGAAATCTATGGGCGCAAACCTGGCCTCGTCGCCGCCCATGCCGAAGCCCACCACGTAGGGATGCGGCTCGGCCAGCATGGCGCGGACCATCGCCTCGGCCCGCTCCGGCCCGAGATGGCGGATGCAGATGATGATAATGCGGCCTTCGATGCCGAACTCCCGGCGGGCGTCTTCGATGCCCTGCGCCAGCGCCGCGAGCCAGTTGACGTAGCTGATGCCGAGCGCGGCCGGCCGCTCGGGCGAGCAGAACATCTCGACATAGACCGCGCCCTCGCGCGCCGCGCTGGCGAGATAGGTGTAGATGACGTCGCGGAAGTCGCGGGGCGTCTTGAGCGCCGTGCAGACCCGGTCATAGGCGTCGAGGAAACTCCAGAAGTTCGTCCAGGCGTAATGGCCTCTGGCGTCGAAAAGGTTCGGCGGCAGCGTGAGGCCGTTGCGGGAGGCCAGTTCGAGGGCGAGTGCCGGCGGGATCGAGCCTTCGAGATGGCAGTGGATTTCGGCCTTGGGAATCACGCGAAGCCTCGGAGCGGCAGGTCGGGTCGTTGCAGCCAGTTGTCGGTCGGATAATCGGCACGACCGTCGATCAGGTGCAAGCTGTAGGCATGACGCGGCCGCGGCGACCGGTTGGGCGCGCTGGCATGCGGCAGGAGGCCATGCAGGGCGATCAGGGTGCCGCGCCGGACCTCCAGCGCCATCGGCTCGACGGCCGGCCACGGCGTGTCGGCGAGCGTCCGGGTGACGAGTTCATTATCCCGATAGCCGAACCACCGACGCAACGGCCCGCGATGGGCGCCCGGCAGGGCGATCAGGCAGCCATTGTCACGGTCGGCGTCGTCGAGCGCGATCCAGAAGCCCGTGACGCTGGGCGGATCGGTGCGCAGGTAAGTGGCATCCTGGTGCCAGCCGACCTCGCCGCCGACATGCGGCTGCTTGAACAGATACATCGACTGCAGGAGCAGCGGCATTTCGATGCCGAGCCGGCCAGCGAGCGCCGCCAGCCGCGGTTGGCGGGAAAAGCGGTCGAATACCGGATCGAGATCGTGCAGCGCGTGGCCGATCTTGTTCAGCTGATCCGGCGCTTCTTCCTCGACGAAGAAGCGAACGGCGCCACCGGAGGCGCGAAAGTAGTTATCGCGGGCGTGGGCCTGATCGCGCGTCGAGAAAGCCGTGGGCGCGGCGCCCCGGTCGAATCCTGCCACGAGTTCGGCGGCCCGCGCCTTGAGCGCCTCGCACTCGGCCGTCGTCGCGAAGTCCGGCAGGATCGCGAAGCCGTCGCGCGCGTAAGCGTCGAGATCGATCACCCCGTCACTCGCTCCATGATCGCCCGCTTCCCGGGTGGTGCGCGGTCGGCGATCCGCACCGCGCGGCGTATCAGGGCGATCGCCTCGTCGGCATCAGCGTCGCTGGCGGCATGCACGAGGCAGAGCGGTTCGCCGCTGCGGATGGGCTGGCCGACATCGACGAATCCGGTGAGGCCGACCGATGGATCGATGGCGTCGTCGGCATGGCGGCGCCCTCCGCCCAGTTCCACGACGGCGATGCCAACCTGGCGGGCATTCATGCCGGCGACATGACCGGACCGCTCGGCCGTACAGGGCTTCACGACGGGCGCGTGGCCCAGATAGCGCGTGCTGTGCTCGAGGAAATCACCGGGACCCCCAAGCGCCGAGACCATCCGGCCAAAGGTCTCGGCTGCGCGGCCATCGACCAGAGCCGCTTCGGCCTTGACCCGACCCTCCATCGCATCCGTCGCCAGCTTCCCCAGCGCCAGCATCTCGCCTGCCAGCGCCATCGTGACCTCGTGCAGGCGCGGCTCACGGGCGCCTCGACCGGTGAGATAGGCGACGGTCTCCGCGACCTCGAGGGCGTTGCCGACATCGCGGCCCAGCACGCGGTCCATGTCGCTGATCAGCGCCACGGTCGGCAGGCCGGCCCGGTTGGCGACGTCGACCAGGCTCTGCGCGAGGTCGCGCGCCATCTCCTCGGTGTCGCAGAAAGCGCCCGAGCCGCACTTCACGTCCATCACCAGCCCGTCCAGCCCCTCGGCGACCTTCTTGCTCAGGATCGAACTCACCAGCAGCGGAATCGATTCGACGCTGCCGGTGACGTCGCGCGTCGCATAGAGCCGCCGGTCGGCCGGCGCCAGGTCGTCGGTCTGGCCGATCACGGCACAGCCGACCTCGCGCACGACGCGGCGGAACGTCTCGATGTCGGGCTGGGTGTCGTAGCCCGAGATGGCGGAGAGCTTGTCGAGCGTGCCGCCGGTATGGCCGAGGCCGCGGCCGGAAATCATCGGCACGAAGGCGCCGCAGGCGGCCACGATCGGCGCCAGCATCAGGCTCACCTTGTCGCCGACGCCGCCGCTCGAATGCTTGTCGATCACCGGGCCCGGCAAAGCGAGATCGCGCCAGTCGAGCATAATGCCCGAACGCGCGAGCCCGAGAGTCAGCGCCACCCGTTCCGGCACGGTCATGCCGCGAAAGAACACGGTCATCGCGAAGGCCGCGACCTGGCCTTCGCTCAGGCTGCCGTCGCCGATGCCGCGCACGATGAAGGCGATCTCCGCGTCGGAGAGTTCATGCCCGTCGCGCTTTCGGCGTATGATCTCCTGCGGCAGCATGGTCATGCGTGGCGCTCGAGGAAGACGCGCAGCAGGCGCCGTACCTTGCCCGCCGCCGCCGTCGCCACTGCGAGAGTCTGGTCGTGGGCCAGTACGCCGGGCAC
>JABMNB010000187.1 GCA_013205335.1 Rhodospirillales bacterium | reverse complement strand
GATGTATGCCGTGAAGCGGGTCGTGTGGGCCGACAAGCACTGATGACCAGGGCGTTGGTGCCGATCGGCGCTAACGCCTGAGGCGACGCTCGATCGCTTCGAATCGCTGGATCAGCCGGCGGGCGCGGTCGATCACCGGAATGTCGATCATCTTGCCATCCACCGAGAACGAGCCGCGGCCCTCAGCCGCGGCTTTTTCGTCGGCCGCGATCAGTTTCCTGGCGTAGGCAACATCGTCTTTCGTCGGCGTGAAGGCTTCGTTCAGGGCGCCGACCAGTCCGGGGTGGATGCAGGTGCCGCCTGAAAAGCCGAAGCGGCGCGCGCGTTCGGCGCTCCTGGCGTAAGCGGCGGGATCGGAGTAGTCGGCGACCGTCCCCAGGATGCCGATTGCCGACACGGCATGGGCCTGCGCCGCAAAGGCCACCATGCGCTTGGGCAACTCGAGCGTCTCGTCGCCCGGCACCGAGCCCGTCTCCAGCGCGAAATCCTCGCCGCCCAGCATCATGGCGATGACGCGGGGCCCGCGTTCGGCGATGTCGTTGAGCTCGGGCAGCGCGCGCGGATGCTCGATCATGGGGGCAAAGCCGACGCTGCCCACCGGCATGCCGCGCTCCCGTTCCAACTCGGTCACCATCTCGTCGAGCAGGCGCAGATGCTGCACGCCCTCGGTCTTGGTGACGAACAGCGCCGACAGGCCGGGCCGTACCGCCGCCTCGATGTCGGGGATCGCCAGCCGCAGCGGCCGGTTGATCCGGACCGCGACGTCGGCACCGCCGCGGGCCACTTTCTTCATGGTGTCCGGCAGCATCGCGCGCGCTTCGGGCTTCTGGGCCGGCGGCACGCTGTCCTCGAGATCGACGAGGATGCAATCCGCGCCGCGCTCATGGGCCTTGTCGATGAACTTCGACACGTTGCCCGGCACATAGAGGATCGAGCGCCGGACAGGCGGGACCGGCCGGTTCACTTCTTCGCCTTCTTTCCGGAACTCCTGCCGTCCGAGATCGCACCCGAGGCGCAGAGCTTCTCGTATTCAGTCGCGCCCAGCATAGGCTTCAGCAGGGCTTCATTATGCTCGCCGACCCTGGGTGCTGCGCTCTTCAGCGCACCCGGCGTGCCCGACATGCGCGGCACGACCGGATGGGTCGGCAGCTCGCCCATGTCCTCGTCGTCGATCTCGATCAGCGACTCGCGCTCCAGCACATAGTCGTCCTGTACGATCTGGGAGATGTCATAGACCGGACCGATGGTGACGCCGGCCTCGTCGAAATAGCGCAGGTTCTCGTCGAGGTCGCGCGCTGCGATGAACTCGCCGATGATGCGGTCGAGTTCCACGCCGTTGCGTACACGTTCGATGTTGGTCGAGAAGCGCGGATCCTCCACCAGCTCCGGACGGCCGATCTTGACCAGTACGCGCTCCGCCATGCCCTGCGTCGAGGCCGACAGGCACACCCAGCTGCCGTCCTTCGTCTGGTAGACGTTGCGCGGCGCTGCGTTGGTCGAGCGGCTGCCGCTGCGAACCTTCACGTCGCCGGTGAGTTTGTGATTGGCGGCCTGCGGACCCAGCATCGAAAACAGCGGATCGAACAGCGGCAGGTCGAGAACCTGGCCCGCGCCGCCGTTCATCTCGACCTCGCGCAGCGCCACCAGCACGGCGCCGTAGCCGTTCAGGGCGGCCATGCAGTCGGCAAGGTACATCGGCGGCAGGACCGGCTCGCGATCGGCAAAGCCGTTCATCGAGGCGAAGCCGCTATAGCCTTCGATCAGCGTGCCGAAGCCCGGCTTGTGGCGATAGCGGCCATCCTGGCCCCAGCCGGAGATGCGCACGATCACCAGCTTTGGATTGATCGCGTGCAGCTCGGCAGGCGACAGGCCCATGTCTTCCATGACGCCCGGCCGGAAGCTCTCGACCAGGATCGCGGCGGTCGTGGTCAGCTCGCGCACGATGGCGCGGCCGGCATCGGAGCGCAGATCGAGGGCGACGCTCTTCTTGTTGCGGCTATAGACCTTCCATGCGGTCTCGACGCCCTTCACCCGCCAAGAGCGCAACGTGTCGCCCTCGGGCGGCTCGATCTTGATGACTTCGGCGCCGAAGTCCGCGAGTTGCAGGGTCAGCACGTTGCCGGCGACGAGGCGCGACAGGTCGACGACGCGGACCCCGTTCAGGGGCCCGTGTGCGCCGGGTGTGAATGATTTCTTTGCGGGGCGTTTGGCGGGCATTTCTCGGGAACGACAATCCTGTCATCCCGAGCGAAGCGAGGGACCTTTGGCAAGCGCCTGGAAAGGTCCCTCGCTTACGCTCGGGATGACAATGGTGGTGGGAGCAGAGTCGTGCGTCAGCCGACGTGCTTGGCCATGAATTCGAGCGTGCGCTCCATCGCCTTCTTCGAGGCGGCGGCATCCCAGCTGCCGCGCTCGTCGCAATGGAAGCCGTGATCGGCCGGATAGTCGAAGATATCGACGTTGGGATGCAGCTCGCGCAGCTCGTTCACGTGCGCCATCGGAATGTGCATGTCCTTGTCGCCGAAATGCAGCTGCGTCGGCACGGTCGGCTTCTCGCTCCTGGCGCCATGGATGCCGCCGCCGTAGTAGGCGGACACCGCATCCGGCTTGAGTCGCGTCGCGGCCAGCCAGCTGATCGTGCCGCCCCAGCAGTAGCCGGTCACGCCGACCTTCTTCACGCCGCGCTTCTTCAGCTCGTCCATAGCCGCCTGAACGTCCTGCACGGCCTTTTCGGTGAAGCCCGGCGTCATGACGTAGCCGCGGCCCTCGGCGATCGTGTCCGGCGTATAGCCGAGTTCGATGCCGGTCTTGATGTGGTCGAAGAAACGCGGCGCGAGCGCCAGGTAGCCGTCGGCCGCGAACTTGTCGGTCACTGCCCGAATATGGTGGTTGACGCCGAAAATCTCCTGGATGACCACGATGCCGCCCTTCGGCGTGCCCGCCGGGATGGCCAGGTACGCACCGATCTCGCCAGCGGCAGACTTAAGACGGATATCTTCGCCCATGAATAATCCTCCCTGTGTGGCCGGCATTGGAACATGGTAAGCCCGCGCCGTTCAAGGAATCCGAACCATGTATCTTCCCAAGCATTTCGCAGGCGATGAATCGGTCGGCCGCGAAGTCATGACGGCCCATAGCTGGGCTCTCCTGATGACGACCGACGAGACCGGTGCGCCCTTCGCCACCCACCTGTCGCTGCTGTGGCAGGACGACGGCAGCGAACACGGTTCGCTGATTGGCCACATGGCGCGCGCCAATCCGCACTGGAAGCTGTTCGAGCGGCCGGCGGAGTCGCTGGCGCTGTTCTGGGGACCGCACGCCTATGTCTCGCCGACCTGGTACACGCCCGGCCCCAAGGTGCCGACCTGGAACTACGTCACCGTCCATGCCTATGGCCGGCCGCAGATCGTCGCCGACACGCAGGGCGCGCTCGACGTACTGACGAAACTCTCGACGGTCTACGAAGGGGCGGACCCTTCGTCCTGGAACCTCGACCGCCTGCCGCCGGGCAACGCCGAGGCCCAGACCAGAGGCATCGTTGCCTTCCGGATGCCGCTCGCGCGCCTCCAGACCAAGATCAAGCTCAGCCAGAACCGCGACCACGAGGACGGGCGGCGGGTGATGGCGAAGCTCGAGGCCAGCGACAACCAGGACGCGCAGGCTACGGCTCGATGGATGAAGCGCGTCCTGCCCTGACACGGGTTCTGCAGTCTCTTTACATCGACTGAACCATCGTCCAATTTCCAGCGCAATTAAGGGAGGAAATAAAATGACCGTCCGTCGTCGTGGCCTCGTGAAGCGTGGTCTTGGAACCGTTATTGCTGCCGGCGTCGGTATGCCGCTCTACCTGCCGGCCGCCCGCGCCCAGGCCTATCCCAGCAAGCCGATCACCTTCATCGTGCCGTGGCCTGCCGGCGGGTCGAGCGACATCACGCTCCGCGCCATGTGCGAGCGGGCCGGCAAAGTGCTGGGCCAGCCCTTCCAGATCGACAACAAGGGCGGTGCGTCCGGCACCCTGGGCCCGGCAACCATGGCCGCCACCGCGCGGCCCGATGGCTACACCCTCTCGCAGCTCCCGATCTCGGTGTTCCGCCTGCCGGTGATGCAGAAGACGGCGTTCGATCCGTTGAAGGACTTCACCTTCGTTGCGCATCTCAGCGGTTACACGTTCGGCGTCACGACGGCGGCCGACCAGCCCTACAAGACCTTCAAGGACGTGATCGAATTCGCCAAGGCCAATCCTGGCAAGGTGACCTACGGCACGCCGGGCGCCGGCACGTCGCTGCATATCGGCATGGAACGCATCGCGGCCCAGGCCGGGATCAAGTGGACCATGGTGCCCTTCAAGGGCGGCGCGGAAACCAACGCCGCCGTGCTCGGCAAGCATACGGTCCTGCAGGCCGACTCGACGGGCTGGAAGCCGCTGGTCGACGCGGGCCAGCTCCGCCTGCTCTGTGTGTGGACCGAGGGGCGGACCAAGAACTGGCCCGACGTGCCGACCCTGAAGGATCTCGGCTTCGACATGGTGTTCGACTCGCCGTTCGGCATGGGCGGCCCCAAGGGCATGGACCCGCTCGCGGTCAAGAAGCTCGACGAGGCTTTCAAGGTCGCACTCGAGGACAAGGACGTCATCGCGACGCTCGCGAAGTACGACATGTCGCCGCGCTACATGCCGGCCGCGGCCTACGACAAGTTCGCGCGCCAGCTCTATGCCGAGGAGAAGACGGCGCTTGAGAAGCTCGGCCTGGCGAAGAGCTAGGGGAGGTCGCCATGCGTCGCCGTTCGCTTCTCGCTTCGTCCGGCGCCCTTGCCGCCGGCTTCCTCGCGCCGTCGGTCCTGCAGGCCCAGGGCGTCAGGGAGTTTCCCAGCAAGCCGATCACCCTGATCATGCCGTGGCCGGCGGGCAGTGGCGTCGACCTCTGGCATCGCGCCATGGCCGATGCCGCCGGCAAGCTTCTCGGCCAGCCGGTCGTCGTCGACAACAGGGTCGGTGGGTCGGGCACCAGCGGCCCGGCCGCCATGGCCGCCGCCGCCAAACCGGACGGCTATACGATCGCGCAGATCCCGGTGACGCTGTTCCGGCTGCCGCACATGCAGAAGACGCCGTACGACCCGATGAAGGATTTCACCTGGATTCTCCACACGTCGGGCTACACTTTCGGCGTCGTCGTCCGCGCCGATTCGCCGTTCAAGACCTTCAAGGACGTGATCGAGTTCGCGCGCGCCAATCCCGGCAAGTTCACCTACGCCACGCCGGGCGCCGGGACGTCGCTGCATATCGGCATGGAGCAGATCGCCCAGAAGGCCGGCGTGAAGTTCACCCATGTACCGTTCAAGGGCGGCCCCGAAGGCTGGGCGGCGCTCGAGGGCGGCCACGTGATGGCCGACGCCGACGCCACGGGCTGGGCGCCGCTGGTCGATGCCGGCAAGTTCCGGCTGCTCTGCATCTGGACGGAGAAGCGCAACCCGCGCTGGCCCGATGTGCCGACGCTGAACGAGCTGGGCTTCGGCCTCGTCCTCGATTCGCCGTTCGGCCTCGCGGGGCCGAAGGGGATGGACCCGGCGGTCGTCAAGAAGCTGCACGATGCCTTCAAGGCTGCCCTCGACGATCCCAAGGTCGTCGAACTGATGGCCAAGTACGACTATCCCAAGCGCTACATGAACACGGCAGACTATGCCAGGTTTGCGCAGCAGCAGTATGACGAGCAGCGCCAGGTCGTCGACCAGCTCGGCCTCGCCAAGAAGAACTGATGATGCTGCGACGCGCAGAGCTCTGGGGCGGGCTGTTCTGGTTGGCCGTCGGCGCCTTCGTCACCTGGCAGGGCTGGCTTCTGGAGTTGGGCACGCTGCGTGAACCTGGCTCGGGGTTCGTATTCTTCTGGTTGGGCCTCATCATCTCGGCGTTTGCCGCCTTCATCGCGATCGGCGGCGCGCGCGGCGGCGGGCCGCTGCTCGGCGATCTGTGGCGGGGCGCGCGGTGGCGCAACGTGCTGCTGGTTGTCCTGGCGCTGATCGCCTTCGGGTTCATGTTCGAACGGTTGGGCTTCGTGATCTGCAGCCTTGCCCTGCTGCTTTTCCTGATGACGGTGGTCGATCCGGTGCGGCCCGTGCTTGCCATCCCGATTTCGGTGATTGCCGCGGGAGGCGTCTGGTACGTCCTCGAGAAGATGCTCCTCGTCCAGTTGCCCAAGGGCAGCTGGATCGAAGACTTGATCCTGTTCTGACGGGCGATTGAAATGGATGTCATCGCCGGCCTGGGCCAGGGCTTCCTGGTCGCCTTGGATCCGATCAACCTGCTTTATTGCTTCATCGGCGTCTTCATCGGCACCCTGGTCGGCGTGTTGCCGGGCATCGGGCCGGTTTCGGCGATGTCGCTCCTTCTGCCGGTCACGCTTTCGGGCACACCGGAGTCCGGCATCATCATGATGGCGGGCATCTACTACGGCTCGATGTACGGCGGATCGACGACGGCGGTGCTGGTCAACATCCCCGGCGAGGCCGCCTCGGTCGTGACCTGCATCGATGGCCACGAGATGGCCAAGCGCGGACGCGCCGGGCCGGCGCTCGGCATCGCGGCGCTGGGCTCTTTCGTCGCCGGCACGTTCTCCATCGTCGCCCTGATGCTGGTGGCCCCGGTGCTGGCCAAGGTGGCCGTGGCGTTCGGCCCACCGGAGTACTTCAGCCTGATGGTGCTGGGCCTCTCCATCCTGAGCTTCCTGACTCAGGGCTCGATGGCGAAGGCGCTGTTGATGGCGGCGGTCGGCGTGGTCATCGGACTGATCGGACTCGATCAGATCAATGCCATGCCGCGGCTCACCTTCGATCGCCTGGAGCTGGTCGACGGCATCGGCCTGATCCCGGTGGTGATGGGCCTGTTCGGCGTCGCCG
>JABMNB010000186.1 GCA_013205335.1 Rhodospirillales bacterium | reverse complement strand
GTTGCGCACGACCCGGCCGTTCGAGCTGAAGTTCGCCGCCAGCGCGAAGGCGGGGCAGTTCTCCGGCTACGGCGCCGTGTTCGACAACATCGACGATGGCGGCGACAGGATCGTCAAGGGTGCCTTCGCCGCCTCGCTGGCCGACTGGAAGGCCAGGGGCAAGATGCCGAAGATGCTCTGGCAGCACGGGCTCGGGGCATCGACCGAAGACATGATGCCGGTCGGCTACTGGACGGCGCTGGAAGAGGACGATCACGGCCTCAAAGTCGAGGGGCAGCTGGATCCCATCGATACCGAGCGCGGCCGGACGCTTTTTGCAGGACTCAAGAATGGTTCCATCGACGCCATGTCGATCACCTACGTCGCCGTCGATTACGCCTACGGCAAGACCGCCCACGATCCTTTTCGCACCATCGCCAGGGTCGACCTTTACGAGGTCGGTCCGGTGCTCTGGGGCATGAACCAGTTCGCCTCTATCGACGAGGCGAAGGCCGCCTACAAGATCAAGACCATTCGAGAATTCGAGACCTTCCTGCGGGATGCAGGCGGGTTTTCGATTGCCGACGCGAAGGCTATCGCCAGCGGAGGCTTCAAGGCCAAGCCCCTTCGGGATGAAGGCGGGGCGGATGCGCTGGACGTCCTGCGCGAGCGGGCAGCCGGCTTGTTCAAAACCACCTAAACCAGAAGGACGACATCATGCACATGATGAACCACGAACAGCGGAGGCGTTTGCGCGCCGAGCGCAAGGACGCCGGCGGCGACGCTGCAGAACTGAAGAACCTGATCAGCACCGTCATGACGGGCTTCGAGGAATTCAAGAAGGCGAATGACGAACGCCTCAAGCTCGTCGAGAAGGGCAAGACCGACCCGATCCTCGAAGCCAAGCTCAAGAGGATCGAGGACGACATCGCCAAGGGTGAGGAGGTCAACAAGCGCCTCACCACGGTCGAGCAGGAGGCCAAGAAGGCGGCAGACCTCAAGAAGGAGCTGCAGGACCAGATCGACGCGCTTGAGCTCAAGCTGAAGCGCCCAGGGTCCGGCACGCCGGAATTCAAGGCGGCCCTCAAGGCGCATCATGACTCCTGGGCGCGCGGCGTGCTGACCTCGATCGCGAGCGGCGGTCTGCCGACCGCGGAGGCGCAGAAAATGGCTTTCGACCGCACGATGGCCGAAGCCAAGGCCCTCGGTATCTCCAACGACACGACCGGCGGCTACCTGGCTCCGGTCGAATTCGTGCGCGAGATCATCAAGGGCGTGACCGAGATCAGTCCGGTCCGCTCGCTCGTCCGCGTCCGGTCGACCGTCAACAAGTCGATCATGGTGCCCAAGCGTACCGGCCAGTTTGCCGCCGTGTGGGTGGCCGACCAACCTCGGCGCCCATCGTGGCAAGGACCTGTTGCTAATCGTCGAGCCGGCCGATCCCGCCACCGCTGTCGAACTCGGTCCCTACGGTCCGCTCGGCACGCCGGTTTGGCCCGAGGCCCCGGAGCCTGGCGGCGGCGAGTGGGGATGGAACGGCGCCAGGACGACGATCTATCTCGCCATGACGACGCCGCGGTCGACCGCCAACGACGACACGCCGGCCGCACAATTCATCGACGGCGTGCTGCCAGCGTCGGCCAACTTCGGCAGCGCGCTATTCGATGGTGTCGACCCGATGAGCCGATCCCGGCCGACCGTTGGCGAGATCGTACTGATCGATCCCGACGGCGAACTCGACTACCTACTCGCCTATGTGTGGGACGGCGCACCGCTCACGGTGAAGCGCGGCGTGCGTGGTGCCGCTCTCTCGACGTTCGAGACCGTGGCGCGCTTCACGGCCAAGGCCCTGATCCACGATCTCGATGAAAAGCGGATCGCGCTGCGCGACCTCGGGTGGCCGCTACAGGGCCCGTTGCACAGCGATTACTACACCGGCGCCGGCGGACTCGAGGGCGACGACAGCCTCAAGGGTGTCTGGAAGCCGTGGGCGCTGGGCTATAACTTCAACGCCGAGCCGCGGCTGCTCAACTCGCAGTATCAGATTTTCCAGTGGAGCCTCACCAGCTCGTCGGCCGTCTCGGCGTTCAAGCATGCCCTGCGGCGCCGGGACTGGCACGCCTTTGCCGGGCGTTACAACGGTCCGGGGCAGGTCGATCACTACGCCGGCCGAATCGCCCAGGCCTATGCTCGCCATGGAGGACAATGATGCCGCTGCTTCCGCTGCTGCTGGGCGTGGCGCCCACCGTCGCGTCGTGGATCCTGGGCGACAGGACCGGGGCGGCCGTCGAGAAGGTGACGGGCATCGCCCGCGAGATCCTCGGCACCGACGATCCCGCGGGCATAGAAGCGGCGATCGCGCGGGACCCAAACGCGGCCCTGCAGTTCAAGACGGCGCTGATCCAGGCCGAGGCAGATGCCCGGCGGCTGGAACATGAGGCCATCCTGGCCCAGATCCGCGACGTGCAGAGTGCCCGAGAGCAGACGGTACGCCTGGCCGAGGCGAAGAGCCCGATCGCCTACGGCGCCGTTATGGTGTCGGCCATCGTGCTGGTCGGCTTCGCCGTCATGCTGTGGCTCGTCATCAGGGAGGAGGTGCCGGCCAATCAGCGCGACATGGTTACCTTGTTGC
>JABMNB010000185.1 GCA_013205335.1 Rhodospirillales bacterium | reverse complement strand
GGCAAGAATTGACGCGGACGATTCCGAGCGCGAAGCAAAATCCGTCGTCCTGAACGGAGCGCTAACGGCGCGTAGTCGAAGGACCTCTTTTCCTTTCGACACACTGTGCGCCGGAACAAGGGGTCCTTCGACTGCGCCGCCCCACGGGCGGCTCCGCTCAGCACGACAGAAATTTTTGTCCAGTGGCTCTGCTGATCACTTCGTCGGATCGGTGAGATCCTCGAATTCCTTGAGGTGGCGCGGCGCCCATTTGTGGTGGCGCGCCCTCACGATCCATTTGTCGAGGCCGGGCCAGCGCCGGCGCGCCGAGGTCACCCACTTGCGGCCGGTTTCGAACTCGGTGGCGAGCAGGTAGAGCGCGATCACGAAGAAGATCCAGCCCTGCAGAATCGGTATCAAGCCGCCGATGATCGACATCGCCACACAGCCGGCGATTGCAAGCACCATCAGCGGCTTGCGCATGACGGACCTAGAGATGGATCGGCTTGTCCCAGGCAGCGAGGGCGGCTTCCTTCATCGCCTCGTTGACCGTGGGATGGGCGTGACAGACGCGGCCGATATCCTCGGCCGAAGCTGAGAATTCCATGGCCATTGCGGCCTCCGCGATCATCGTCCCGGCCTCGGCACCGAGGATGTGGACGCCCAGCACCTTGTCGCTCGCCTTGTCGGCCAGAACCTTCACGAAGCCCTCGGTGGCGCCGTTCGCGCGGCTGCGCGGGTCGGCGGTGAACGGATACTTGCCGACCTTGTAGGCAACGCCCGCTGCCTTGAGCTGTTCCTCGGTCTTGCCGACCCAGGCCACTTCGGGCTGGGTGTAGATGATCGAGGGCACGAGATCCCAGTTCACGTGGCCCTTCTGGCCCGCGATGGTCTCGACGCAGGCCACGCCGTCCTCGCTCGCCTTGTGCGCCAGCATCGGCCCGTCGATCACGTCGCCGATGGCGTAGATGCCGGGCACCGAGGTCTGGAAATGGCCGTCGACGGCGATGCGGCCGCGCTCGGTCATCTTGACGCCCGCCTTGTCGAGACCGAGGCCCTCGACGTAGGGCCGGCGGCCGATCGAAACCAGCACGACATCGGCTTCGAGGGTTTCGGCGGCTCCGCCTTTCGCCGGCTCGACCGTCAGCGTGACGCCGGCGCCGGAGGCATCTGCTTTCGTGACCTTGGCGCCCAGCTTGAACTTCAGACCCTGCTTGGTGAGCGTGCGCTGGAAGAACTTGGTGACCTCGTCGTCGACGCCGGGCGTGATGCGGTCGAGGAACTCGACCACGGTCACGTCGCTGCCAAGGCGCCGCCACACCGACCCGAGCTCGAGGCCGATGATGCCGGCGCCGACCACGACCAGACGCCTCGGCACTTCGGCGAGTTCGAGCGCGCCTGTCGAGGATACGATCTTCTTCTCGTCGATCGTGACCCCGGGCAACGGCGTCACTTCCGAGCCGGTGGCGATCAGGATGTTCTTCGCAGACAGCGTCTCCTTCACGGCGCCGTCGTCGCCGAGAACCGCGACGGAACCCGCCGCCTCGATGCGGCCCGCACCGGTGTAGGAAGCGATCTTGTTTTTCTTGAACAGGAAGGCGACGCCCTTGGTGGTGGCCTCGACGACCTCGCCCTTGCGCTTCAGGAGCTGGGCAAGATCGAGCCTCGGCGCATCCACCACGATGCCGTGCACGCCCAGATCGTGGCCCGCTTCCTCGAACAGATGCGACGATTGCAGCATCGCCTTCGAGGGGATGCAGCCGACGTTGAGGCAGGTGCCTCCGAGCGTCGTGCGTTTCTCGACGACGGCCACCTTGAGGCCGAGCTGCGAGGCGCGGATCGCCGCCACGTAACCGCCGGGGCCCGCACCGATCACGATCAGATCGAAGGATTCGTTTGCCATGAGCGCACCGTGATTATCGGGAAATCGGTGTCATCCCGAGCGCCGCGAGGGACCCTTAATCGGAACTGCGAAAGGTCCCTCGCGGCGCTCGGGATGACAGGGTTGTTGGAACTAGACGCCGAGCAGCAGCCGCTCGGGATCCTCGATGCAGTCCTTGACCTTGACCAGGAACAGCACGGCCTCGCGGCCGTCGATGATGCGGTGGTCGTACGACAGGGCGAGGTACATCATCGGCCGCGCCTTGATCTCGCCGCCGACCACCATGGGCCGCTGCTGGATCTTGTGTATGCCGAGGATGGCCGACTGCGGCGGGTTCAGGATCGGCGTCGACATCAGCGAGCCGTAGACGCCGCCGTTGGAAATCGTGAACGTGCCGCCCGTCAGGTCGGCGATCGACAGCTTGCCGTCGCGCGCCTTGCGGCCGAGATCGCCGATGCCCTTCTCGACGCCCGCGAAGTCCAGCACATCGGCATCGCGCAGCACCGGCACCACCAGGCCCTGCGGCGTGCCGACGGCGACGCCGATGTCGTAGTAATTCTTGTAGACCAGCTCGTCGCCCTCGATCTCGGCATTGACCGCCGGCAGCTCCTTGAGCCCCGCGATGCAGGCCTTGACGAAGAACGACATGAAGCCCAGCCGGGCGCCGTGCTTCTTCTCGAAATCGTCCTTCAGCCGGTCGCGCAGCGCCATGACCGCGGTCATGTCC
>JABMNB010000184.1 GCA_013205335.1 Rhodospirillales bacterium | reverse complement strand
GCATGCCTATACGACGCTCGCCTGCGATGTGCTGGCGCGTTTCAAGCGGCTCGATGGCTGCGACGTTCACTTCCTGACCGGCACCGACGAGCACGGCCAGAAGATCGAGACGGCCGCGGCCGCCGCCGGTCTGGCGCCACAGGTTTTCACCGACAAGGTGAGTCAGTCGTTCCGCGACCTGATCGGCGTGATGAACTACAGCCCAGACAATTTCATCCGCACCACCGAGCCGCGCCATTATGCGGCCTGCCAGGCGCTGTGGGAGAAACTGGTCGCGGCGGGCGACATCTACATCGGCAAGTACGCCGGCTGGTATTCGGTGCGCGACGAAACCTATTTCGTCGAGGGCGAGACCGAGGTCGGACCCGACGACAAGCGCCGTGCCACGTCGACCGGCGCCGAGGTGCAGTGGGTCGAGGAGCCGTCGTATTTCTTCAGGCTGTCGGCCTGGACCGACCGGCTGCTGGAGCTCTACGAGAAGAACCCCTCGTTCATCGGCCCCGACAGCCGCCGCAACGAGGTCATGAGCTTCGTGAAGGGCGGCCTGCAGGACCTCTCGGTGTCGCGCACCAGCTTCTCTTGGGGCGTTCCCGTGCCCGGCGACGAGAAGCACATCATGTACGTGTGGCTGGACGCGCTCACCAACTACATCACCGAGGTCGGCTATCCCGACCAGAACAATCCGCTTTGGAAGTACTGGCCGGCCGACCTGCACATGGTGGGCAAGGACATCATCCGCTTCCATTGCGTGTTCTGGCCGGCCTTCCTGATGGCCGCGAGCCTGCCGCCGCCGAAGCGTGTCTTCGCCCACGGCTGGTGGACCAACGAAGGCCAGAAAATCTCGAAGTCGCTGGGCAACGTCATCGATCCGGTCGAACTGGTACGCGCCTACGGGGTCGATCCGGTGCGCTACTTCCTGCTGCGCGAAGTACCGTTCGGCAACGACGGCGACTTCTCGCGCCGCGCCCTGATCGGCCGCATGAATGCCGACCTCGCCAACGCCTACGGCAATCTCTGCCAGCGCGTGCTGTCGATCGTTGCCAAGAACTGCGGCGAGAAGGTCCCGCCCAGGGGCGCGCTGGTCGAGGCCGACACGGCGCTGCTCGAGCGGGCGCGAGGCCTGCTGGCCGGCGTGCGCGCCGAACTCGACGAGCAGGCCTTCCACAAGGCGCTGACGGCGATCTGGGAAGTGATCGCCGACGCCAACCGCTACGTCGACGCGCAGGCGCCGTGGGCGCTGGCCAAGACCGACCCGGTGCGGCGCGATACCGTGCTGTGGGTGCTGGCCGAGACGATCCGGCGGATCACGATTCTGGTGCAGCCGTTCATGCCGGACTCGACGGTGAAGATCCTCGACCAGCTCGCCATACCGCCGGCTGGCCGCGTCTTCGCCGCGTTCGACGAGGAACTGGTGCCCGGCACGCCGCTGCCGACGCCGCAGGGCGTCTTCCCGCGCTTCGTCGAGCCGACGGCCGAGCCCGTGGCCAGGCCGCCCAAACAACCGAAGGCGCCAAAGCAGCCCAAGGTCGCGGGCTGAAGATGCTGATCGACAGCCACTGCCATCTCGACTTTCCCCAGCTGACGACGGACGAGGCGGGCGTTCTCGCGCGCGCCCGGACGGCCGGCGTCGGGGGCATGCTGACCATCGGCACGCGGCTCGACCAGTTCGAGCGGGTGCGGGCGATCGCCGAGCGCCATGACAATGTCTGGTGCTCGGTCGGCGTCCATCCGCACGAGGCGAAGGAGGAGGGGCAACGCACCCCCGACCGGCTGATCGAGTCGGCGCGCCATCCCAAGGTCGTCGGCATCGGCGAGACCGGCCTCGACTTCTACTACGAGCACAGTCCGCGCGCGGAACAGGCCGAGAGCTTCCGGGCCCACATCGCTGCGGCCCGGCAGACCGGCCTGCCGCTGATCGTGCATACGCGCGACGCCGACGCCGAGACCGGCGACATGCTGGAAGAGGAGCACGGGAAGGGCGCCTTCCCCGGCGTCATCCACTGTTTCAGCACCGGCCGCGCCATGGCCGAGCGCGCCCTGGCGCTGGGCCTCTACATCTCGATCTCCGGCATCGTGACCTTCAAGGCGGCCGAGGAGCTGCGCACCATCGTGCGCGACATCCCGCTCGACCGGCTGCTGGTCGAGACCGACGCGCCCTACCTGGCGCCGATCCCCAAGCGCGGCAAGACCAACGAGCCCGCCTTTGTCGCCCACACCGCGGCCAAGGTGGCCGAACTCAAGGGCGTCAGCCTGGCTGAGCTGGAGGCCGCAACGACCGACAATTTCTTCCGGCTGTTCACCAAGGCGGAGCGTTCCCGGTGCGCGTGACCATCCTGGGCTGCGGGACGTCGGCCGGCGTTCCCCGGGTCGGCGGTCCGGGCGGAAAGGGCGAGTGGGGGGCGGCCAACCCGCGCGACGGCCGCAACCGCCGGACCCGCTGCTCCATCCTGGTGCAGGACCAGGGGAAGACGCTGCTGGTCGACACCTCGCCCGACCTGCGCAGCCAGCTGCTCGACGCCGAGGCCGAGAGGATCGATGCGGTGATCTGGACCCACGATCATGCCGACCAGTGTCACGGGATCGACGATCTGCGGCCCTATGCGCTGCGCCACGGCCAGATCGAATCGTGGTCCGACGCGCGCACCTACGGCGTGCTCAGCCGCCGCTTCGGCTACTGTTTCACGGCCGAGGGCAACGGCTTCTACAATCCGATCTACCGCCACACCGTCATCTCCGGGCCATTCCAGGCGGCCGGCGTGCCGGTCGTGCCGTTCCTGCAGGATCACGGCACCATCCCGTCGCTGGGCTTCCGCTTCGGCGGTATCGGCTATGCCAACGACGTCGTGACGCTGCCCGAGGAGTCGCTGGCGGCTCTGGAGGGGGTCGAGGTGCTGATCGTCGACGCCATGCGCTACCGGCCGCACCCCACCCACGCCCATCTCGACCGCGCGCTGGAGTGGATCGAGCGGCTGAAGCCCAGACGGGCGTTCTTGACCAACCTCCATGTCGATATGGACTATGCTGAAGTCGACCGCACGACGCCGGCCCACGTGACGCCGTGCTTCGACGGGCTCAAGATCGATCTTTGAGGTCGAGAAAATATATGAAAAACAAGAGATTGCACGGCGAACCTCATCTCATGCGTGAGGCTGGACAAAAGGAGTCCGGACGCCGGATGTTCCTGGCGGCGGCCTTTGCGGCCGGTCTGGCGCCGTTTGCCGTCCCGTCCGCGGCTCGGGCCGCCGACAAACTGGAGACCGGCGGCCTCACGTTCCGCGACTTCGGCACGCCCGACAATGGCGCCAGCTACACCCGCGGCGAACAGAACGTCGCCGGCGGCACCACCCAGACCTTCACCCGGGTGCTGGGCATCGACCCGGCCAACCAGGCCGTCCGCTTGCGTTTCGACTCGATCAAGGTCGAGCTTTTGCTGCCCATGGGCTGGCAGGCGACCGAGGACTGGGAGCGGGGCGTCGCCTATACGACGGACAAGCGCTTCCGGCTGGTCGTGTGGCGGATCGACTTCGCCCACGAGGGCGTCAAGGACGCCCAGCACTATGCCGCTACCAAGGCCGGCTCGATCAAGTCGCGGCGCCCCGGCGTGCAGGCCCAGGCCCGCAAGCTGAGCGACGGCACCTTTGTGGTTGCCTACGAGAACGTGCCGAAGGGACCGACCGACAGCGGCCCACGCACGGTGTTCGATCTCGTCATTCCCAATCCGAGAAACCCCAAGGTCGGCATCCTGGTGACCCTGGGCATGCCGGCCAACGATTCCAGCCGCGGGCTGGCGCTGCTGGCCTTGATTACGCAGAACATGCGGATCGATTGGCAATGATCTGTAAATATTAAATATTCAATATTTGTCATAATATATATTATACGATAATTGGGAATGAGTTGGACGGTATGACTTCAGGACGGCCCACCCCGGACTCTTTGCCCCGGGAACCGCTGCAGCGGCTCCTCGCGGTCATGGCCTGGCTGCGCGACCGCCAGCACGGATGCCCGTGGGACATCGACCAGACCTTCCACACCATCGCGCCGTACACGATCGAGGAAGCCTACGAGGTCGCCGACGCCATCGAGCGCGACGACATGCCGGCGCTCAAGGAAGAACTCGGCGACCTGCTGCTGCAGGTCGTCTATCACAGCCAGATCGCCAGCGAGGCCAAGGCGTTCGCCTTTGCTGACGTGGCCGCCGCCATCGCCGACAAGATGGTCGACCGCCATCCGCACGTCTTCGGCGACATGGACATCAAGACAGCCGACGCCCAGACCATCTCCTGGGAGGCCCGCAAGGCCGCCGAACGGGCGGCCAAGGTCGCCGCCGGCGGCGGCGGGCCGGAACCGGCCGGGGCGCTGGACGGGGTGGCGCGCGCCCTGCCCGCGCTGATGCGCGCCGAGAAGATCCAGAAGCGTGCCGCCCGTGTCGGCTTCGACTGGGGCTCGATCGGTCCGGTCATCGACAAGATCGAGGAGGAACTGGGCGAACTAAGGGCCGAACTGGAGGTCGGAAAGGTCGAGCCGGCGCGGGTTCAGGACGAACTTGGCGATGTTCTGTTCGCGGTCGCCAACCTCGCCCGTCACTGCAAGGTCGATCCCGAAGTGGCGCTGCGGGCCACCAACGACAAGTTCGAGAAGCGCTTCCGTTACATCGAGCGGCAACTCGCCGAATCCGGCCGCAAGCCCGTCGAGGCCAGCCTCGAGGAGATGGAAGCCCTCTGGCAGGAGGCCAAAACGCGGGCTTGAGGGCTACGGCCTGGGCGACAGCAGCGGCATGCGGGACGCTTCGAGCAGCGCCCTCGCCTCGTCCAGGGCTTCCCCGGTCGAGGCCGCGATGAGGCCGGCGTTGAGCGGCTGGGCAGGCATATAGGGCGCATTGCCGAACTGTACGGCGCCGCCGCCCGCTTCGCGCAGCATCAGCGTGCCGGCGGCATGATCCCAAGGCTTGGTCGTGCGGTAGAGACTGAAATTCGCGCGACCCGCGAGGATTTCCAGGTATTCGGCGCCGGCGCAGCGCAGGGTCGTGATCTGGCCGAGCCGGGCGCGCTGACCGGCATTGAGCTGTTCGTCGAACGATTTCGCAATCCGGTAGCCGACGAAGCCGTTCAGCGGGTCCCCGCTCGCCCTGCCCTGGACCGGACTGCCGTCGAACGTCACGCCGCCGCCGCGCTGGGTGACGGCCATGCGGTCGCGCGGTACGTCGAGGATCCAGCCGGCGACGGCGGTGGCGTCCTGCACAAGGCAGACGATCATCGCAAAGCGGTCGCGGCCGGCGGCGAAGTTCGCGGTGCCGTCGAGCGGATCGACGATCCAGCAGGCCTCGCCGGGGCGCGCGATCAGGTCGAGCAGGCCGGCGTCATTCTCGACGGCCTCCTCGCCCACGACCGGCACGCCGGGCAGTATCCTGGCGAGGCCGGCAGTCAGCCGGTGCTCGGCCGCGACGTCGGCCACGGTGACGACATCCCCGGGTCGCTTCTGGCGAATCTCGTCCTTGGAAAGATTGCGGAAACGGGGCAGCAGTTCTGCTGCCGCCGTCTCGCGCATCAGTTCGACGACCCTTTCGGAGTCGCCGGAGTCGAGCATCGGCCTCAGCCGACGACGCCGAAGAGGTCCTCTTCCTTCAGGATCACGTGATCCTCGCCGCCGAGCTTGACCTCGGTGCCGGACCACTTGCCGTAGAGGACGGTGTCACCGACCTTGATGTCGAGGGCCTGCAGGCGGCCGTCCTCGAGGCGGCGGCCCTTGCCGACCGCGACGACCTTGCCCTGCATCGGCTTTTCCTGGGCCGTGTCGGGAATGATCAGCCCGGCCTTGGTGCGGGTCTCGGCGGCCAGCGGCTTCAGCAGAAGTCTGTCGTGCAACGGCTTGAAACTCATGGTGTTTCCCTCGTCCTGATGGTGGATTTCTCGATCTTTGGCCGCTTATAGGAAGTGCGCCCGCCGGGTGTCAACGCGGGGGCCGCGACGCCGGATGTCGCCAAGCGTTTCAACGTGGGGTCTGCGCGGGCAATCTCAACGTGCCTGGCGGCGCTCGAACTGGGCGGCCGCGGCTGCGTCCAGCGCGACCGTGAGCCAGGCGGTTTCACCTTCGTCGCGGCGGCTGCGGACCTCGCCGTGCCGGTACAGCCAGGCGATGGTCGCGCCGTCGGCGAGCGAAACGGAGACTTCGCGCGCTTCGCCGGCGGCACTCAACAGGTCGGCGATGGCCTCGAGCAGCCGGTCGACGCCCTCGCCGGTCAGTGCCGACACCGGATACTGCCGCGCGCGTGCGGCGCCGGTGGCGGTACGCGTCTGCAGGGTCTGGCGCACCTCCTCGGGCAGCGCATCGACCTTATTCAGCGCCTCGATGAACGGGCGGCCCCCCGCCTCGTCCAGGGCGCCGAGCTCATGCAGCACGTCCTCGACGTCGGCGCGCTGCTGCTCGCTGTCGGGATGGGAGATGTCGCGCACGTGCACGATCAGGTCGGCCTCGATCACCTCTTCGAGGGTCGCGCGGAAGGCCGCGACCAGGTGCGTCGGAAGATCCGAGACGAAGCCCACGGTGTCGGAGATGACGCAGCCCTTGCCGTTCGGCAGCTTGATCGAGCGCATGGTCGGATCGAGCGTGGCGAACAGCAGGTCTTTGGCGATGACGTCGGCGCCGGACATGCGGTTGAACAGCGTCGACTTGCCGGCGTTGGTGTAGCCGACCAGTGCAACCGTCGGCAGCCGGGCCTTCTTGCGGCCGGCGCGATTGACGGCGCGCGTCTTGCGCACGCTTTCGAGGTCGCGCTTGATCCGCACGATGCGCTCGCCGATCAGGCGGCGGTCGATCTCGATCTGCGATTCGCCGGGGCCGCCCAGGAAGCCGAAGCCGCCGCGCTGGCGCTCGAGATGGGTCCACGACCGCACGAGGCGGCCGCGCTGGTAGTCGAGCGCGGCCAGCTCGACCTGCAGGCGTCCTTCATGAGTGCGGGCGCGCGCGCCGAAGATTTCCAGGATGAGACCGGTGCGGTCGATGACCTTGGCCTGCCAGGCCTTCTCGAGATTGCGCTGCTGGACGGGCGTCAGTCTGTCGTCGACGACAACCAGGCCGATGCCCATCTCCTCGACGGCGGCGCCGATCCGGGCGACGACGCCCTTGCCGAGCAGCGTCGCCGGCGTGATCTGGCGCAGCGGCGCAACCTGTCCCAGGCGCACGTCGAGATCGATCGCCCGGGCGAGGCCGATCGCCTCTTCGAGCTTGGCCTGGCTGCTGCGGTCGCTGCCGCGCCCGCGCGGACCCGCCGTGTACGGGCAGACGACCGCGGCCACCGTCGCGGGACGCACGGTCTCCAACGGCTGCCGTGCGCGCTTTTCCTGTTCGTCCTGCTCGAATTCGTCGATCAAATCAGCCTGCGTCGGCCTTGTCCCCGTCGAACAGCTGCACCGGCGTGACCGGCATGATGGTCGAAATCGCGTGCTTGTAGACAAGCTGCGAATGACCGTCGCGGCGCAGCAGCACCGAGAAATTGTCGAACCACGTGACGATGCCCTGCAACTTCACGCCGTTTACGAGGAAGATCGTGACCGGGGTCTTGTTCTTCCGAAGGTGGTTCAGGAAGACGTCCTGAACATTTTGTGCCTTTTCGCTCATGTTCTTGGCCTCTTGGTGGGCGGTCGGCTGCCCGAAGGTCGCCGGTCAGGGGTACGGGGTCTCTCCCCGCTACCGAGTTGCCTCGTATATAGGGGAGCTTCGTCTCAAAGCAATGCCACCAGCTGATGACAGTTACGCGCGCGCAGTCTTGGCGGATGTTCCAGAAGCGCCGCGGACAATTCGTCTGCGCCACCTACGAGAACGGGCAGACACCCCGCCGCATGTGCACTCTTGAGGTCGGCAGGGGTGTCTCCCACCATCCACACGCTGTCGTCAGGGGCAATTCCCGTGCCGTCGAGCGCAAGATAGATGGGGTCCGGTGCTGGTTTGTCGCGGGCGGCGTCGCGCGCGCCGACGGAACGCGCGATCCATCTGCCCCAGCCGAGATGCGCGACCTCGGCCCGCAGATTGTCGCCGACCTTGTTGCTGACGATTGCAACGTAGAATCCCCTGGCGTGGCAATGCGCCAGCAGCGTGTCGGCGCCGGCCAGCGGCTCCAGCCGTTCGAGGTGGATGCGGCGGAAGGTGTCGTAGAACACCCGCTCGGCCTCGCCGGCGCGCGGGCCGAACAGCGTCGGGAAAATCTCGCGCAGGGAACCATGGGCGCGGTCCTGCACCTCGGTCGCGGTCCACGGCGTCATGCCGAGCGCCGTGAAGGTATCGTGGTAGCACTCGACGATGGTCGGCCAGGTGTTGACCAGCGTGTTGTCCCAGTCGAACAGGACGGCGCGCGGCGGCTTCAAACCGTGCGGCAGGCTCACGTCACGGCCTCGCCCGCCTCCGACAAACGGACATATTCCTCGCGCAGCCGCCTGGCCGTGGCGCCGACCTTGCCGTCGGCCACCTTGTCGCCGTCGATCTTGACGACCGGCGTGACGAAGGACGTGGCGCTGGTGATGAACGCTTCCCTGGCCTTCTTGGCCTCCTCCACCGTGAAGGGCCGCTCGACGAGCTTGAGCTGCAGCGAATTGCAGATCGACTTCAGCGTCTGCCGCGTGATCCCCGACAGGATGCCGTTGTCCGTCTGGCGCGTCACCAGCTCGCCGTCCTGGGTGACGATCCAGGCATTGGTCGAAGCGCCTTCGGTGACGCAGCCCTTGGCGTCGACCAGCCAGGCCTCGTAGGCGCCGGCTTCGCGGGCCGCCTGCTTGGCCAGCACGTTCGGCAGCAGCGCCACCGACTTGATGTCGCAACGCTCCCAGCGGATGTCGGGCATGCTCTTCACGGCGACGCCCGCACCGGCATCGGCCACGATATGCCTGGTGGCCTTGGTCGTCATCACCAGCGCGGGCTTGACCGGCGTGGTTGGAAAGCCGTGGTCGCGGCGGGCGACACCGCGCGTCACCTGCATATAGACCAGGCCGTCGCGCAGGCGGTTGCGGCGCATCAGCTCGCGCAGGATGAAGCCCATCGTGTTGCGCGACACCGGCCAGCCGATCCTGAGTTCCTTGAGCGAGCGGTCCAGGCGGTCGATGTGCGGCTGCTCGTCGATCAGCTTGCCGTCGCGCACGCCCACGACCTCGTAGACGCCGTCGGCCAGCTGGTAGCCGCGATCCTCGATATGGACGCTGGCTGCGCGATGATCGACGTAGCGACCGTTGACATAAGCATAACGCGCCATGACGCCCTCCTCCGCTCCTCAGCCCGCCGGTTCGATGCCGGTACGGTCGTCGGGCGAGCCTCCGTGCAGGCCGAGCGACTTCAGCTTGCGATGCAGCGCCGAGCGCTCCATGCCCACGAAGGTCGCCGTCCGTGAAATGTTGCCGCCGAAGCGCGTAACCTGGGCCAGCAGATACTCGCGCTCGAAGACCTCGCGCGCGTCGCGCAGCGGCAGCTGCATGATCTCACCGCCCTTTTCCCAGCGCAGCACCGACGGTGCGTCCTCGCTCACGTCGCTGGGGAGCACGTCGGCGCGGATCGGCGCGCCGCCCGGCGGCGCCAGGATCAGCAGCCGCTCGATGACGTTGCGCAGCTGGCGCACGTTGCCCGGCCAGTCGTGCCCCTGAAGGGCGGCCTGCGTGTCCTCGCCGATCGGGCGCGCCGGCAGGCCGGTGGCATCGGCGACGCGCTTGAGCAAATCGAGCGCCAGTTCGGGGATGTCCTCGCGGCGCTCGCTGAGCGGCGGCACGCGCAGCCCGACGACGTTCAGGCGATGGAACAGGTCCTCGCGGAACCGGCCGCCGGCAATCTCTTCCTGCAGATCGCGCGCGGTCGTCGCCATGACGCGCACGTCGATCTCGACCTTGGTCCTGCCGCCGTCGCGGGCGTAGGACTGCTCCTGCAGCACGCGCGCCAGCCGGCCCTGCAGCGGCAGCGGCAGGTCGGCCACTTCCTTGAGCACCAGCGTGCCGCCATGCGCCATCTCGAAGGCGCCGGACACGCGCAGCGCATCGGCGTCGGTGTCGCCGTCGGTGCCGAACAGCTCGATCTCGAGCCGCTCGGCCGGCAGGGTCGAGCAGTTGACGACGACGAACGGACCGTCGGCGCGCTTCGATCCCTGATGGATCAGCCGCGCCACCGTTTCCTTGCCCGAGCCGGAGGCGCCGGTGATGAGGACGCGGCTGCCGGTCGGCGCCACACGCTCGATCTGCCCGCGCACGCTGCCGGCGTCGGACGAGGAGCCCACGAAGGTCACCTCGCCGCCCGCGCGCCGGCGCAGCGCCACGTTCTCGCGCTTCAGCTTGTCGGCCTCGATGGCGCGATCGACGACGAGCAGCAGGCGGTCGGCCTTGAAGGGCTTCTCGACGAAATCGTAGGCGCCGCTCTTGATCGCCGCCACCGCGGTGTCGATCGTGCCGTGACCGCTGATCATCACGACCGGAATCGGCGGATCCTCGCGGCGGATGACTTCCAGGATCTGCAGCCCGTCGAGTTCGCTGCCCTGCAGCCAGACGTCGAGGATGACCAGCGCCGGCCGGCGTTGCCGCACGGCGTCGATCGCTTCGGTGCTGTTGTGGGCACGGCGTGCGGTGTTGCCCTCGTCCTCGAGGATGCCGGCGATCAGCGTGCAGATATCGCGTTCGTCGTCGACGATCAGAATATCGTGGGCCATGTCACTTCAAGCAGCCCGCATGGAACGGCGGGTCATTGTGCGGCTGTCTCATGCGGTCGAGCCGACGCGATTTCCTTCGCGTCTTGCCGGAATACCAGACTGATGCGCGCGCCGCCACCCTCGCGATCCTCCAGGGACAGGAAGCCACCATGGTCTTCCATGATCTTCTTGACGATCGCGAGGCCGAGCCCTGTTCCCTTGCTGCGGGTCGTCATATAGGGCTCGGTCAGCCGCTCGCGCCCTTCCTTCGGCAGTCCCCGGCCATTGTCTTCAACGACGATCCGCACGCCCCGGCCGTCCTCTTGCAGGGTCAGCGCTATCTCGCCCGGGGGCAGCGACTCGCCGGGCTTCTGATCCCTGCCCTCGATCGCCTCGGCGGAATTCTTCAGGATGTTGGTCAGTACCTGCGAGACCTGGCGGCGGTCGCAGTCCAGCGACACGGCATGTCCCGGCAGGTTCGAGACGTAGCGAATGTCGGGATTGCCGTTGCGTTGCAGGAACAGGGCCTGCTGGCACAGCTCCTTCGCATCCTCCGCCTTCACCGTGGGCCGCGGCATGCGGGCAAACGAGGAGAACTCGTCGACCATGCGGCCAATGTCACCGACCTGACGGATGATCGTGTCGGTGCACATCGAGAAGGTCTCGGGGTCTTCCTTGATCTGCTTCAGATAGCGACGCTTCAGCCTCTCGGCAGAAAGCTGGATCGGCGTCAGCGGGTTCTTGATCTCGTGCGCGATGCGGCGGGCAACGTCGCCCCACGCCGCCATGCGCTGCGCCGACATCAGATCGGTGACATCGTCGAAGGTGACGACGAAGCCGGCGCCCGACGCGGCGCTGATGCGAACCAGCAGAATCTGCCGTGAGCCGCGTTGAAGTATCTCGACCTGGCCCTGGGTCATGCGCTCCGGCCGCTCCGCCGCCTGCGCGACCAGCGGGCCGAGCTCGGGCAGCACCGCGGTCAGCGGCCGTCCCAGCACGCCATCTTCGGGCAAGGCCAGCAGGCCGAGCGCCGAGCGGTTGGAGCGCATCACGACGCCCTCGCCGTCGACGCTCAGGACGCCGGCGGAAACGCCCGCCAGGACCGCATCGGTGAGGCGGCGGCGGGTGTCGAGTTCGGTGTTGGCGTGGACGAGTTCGCCGCGCTGCTGCTCGATCTGGCTGGCCATGCGGTTGAAGGAACGGGCGAGCTGACCCAGCTCGTCGTTGGGCGGTCCCTCCTCCACACGGGCGCTGAGATCGCCGCCGCGCACGCGCTCGGCCGCCATCATCAGGCCGCCGATCGGTTCGGTCAGGCGGGTCGCGAACACGATGGCGAGCCACACGGCCGCCAGCAGCATCAGGAAGGCGATGGCGCCGCAGACCACGAAGATGATGAGCTGGCTGCGCCGCAGCGCCGATTCGATCTGCGAATAGAACGAGCCTGCGAACTCGATGCTCTTGATGTAGTCGACGACCCTGAGGTCGACGGCGTGGCCGGTCGCCAGGAAGAGCGGCTCGCCGACGAAGAGCTGCATGACGAAGTATGCGCCGGTGGGCGATTCGATCTGTACCGGCCGCGCCTGGTTGACGGCCTGCCAGAGAAAGTGCGCGGGCGGCACGGGATTGCCCATGCCCGTCGCGTCCGGTGCCTTGGCCTGGGCGATCACGCCCTTGTCGGCATCGAGCACGGTCGCCTCGATGATCGGGCGTCCCTCGATCAGGCGCTCCAGCATCGCCTTCGTCGCCGCCGGGTCGCGCACGGCGTCGACGCCTTCGTTCTGCAGCGGCGCGGAAATGGCCCCGATGTCGTTCAGGATCTCCTGCTCGCGGGCGCGCCGCACCGGCTCGCCGATGGCCCGCGCCGCCTCGTAGGAGGCCTGCGATGGCTTCACGACGAAGTCGGTGAGGCTGATGACCAGCATCGACAGGATGATGGTGACGATGACCGTCGGCGTGATGGTGAAGATGCTGCAGACCAGCACCAGCCGCATGTGCAGGCGCGAGCCCGCGGCGCCGCGCCGGCGATCGAGCCAGAGCTGGGTCAGGCGGACGGCCACCACGGCCACCAGCGCAATCGCGATGACGAGGTCGGCCACCAGCAGGCCCGTCATCCAGCCCCGCGTGCCGAACGACTCCGGCACGAAGCCGGCAAGCCACGCGTAGGTCGCGCCGCCGGCGGCCATGGCGAGAATGGCCAACGAGACGGCGGCAACGCGGCCACTGAGGCTGCGAAGCACCGCGCTCAATTTGTCGCCCAAGCGTGAAACGCCCAGCGCAGCTGTCACAAAATCACCCGCCTCGGCGAGCCTGCGGCGTGCGAACCACGGGGACGTCGAGGTCCTTTATCTTCTTGCGCAACGTATTGCGATTGAGCCCCAGGAGACGGGCCGCGCGCAACTGATTCCCGCGGGTAGCCCCCAGCGCCAGAGCGAGCAAGGGGCGCTCGACCTCGGAAATGACACGGTCGTACATGCCGTCCGGCGGCAGGCGGTCGCCATGAGCGGCGAACATCGCCTGCAGATGACGGTCGACCGCATCGGCCAGCGAGACATCCTCCGCCGAGTCCGACGACGCCTGGCCCGGCTCCATGGCCGATACGGCGTCGGCCAGCTCGGCCTCGATCGTCTCCACGCCGATGATCTCTTCGGAGTACAGCGCGGACAGGCGACGGACGAGGTTGACGAGCTCGCGCACGTTGCCCGGCCAGCGATGCTGCTTCAGCCGGGCCATCGCCTCGGGCGACAGGACCTTGGTCGGCAATCCGTCGGCGGTGGCCATCTGCAGATAATGGTTGGCCAGTTCCGGAATGTCGTCGAGCCGCTCGCGCAGCGGCGGCAGGCGGATCGGCACGACGTTGAGGCGATAGAAGAGATCCTCGCGGAACAGACCCTGCTGGATATGGCGGCGCAGATCGCGATGGGTGGCCGCCACGATGCGCACGTTGGCCTTGATCGGGGTGCGGCCGCCGACCGTCATGTACTCGCCTTCCTGCAGCACGCGAAGCAGGCGGGTCTGGGCCTCGGGCGGCATGTCGCCGATCTCGTCGAGGAACAGGGTGCCACCCGACGCCTGCTCGAACTTGCCGGCCGAGCGCTGCACCGCGCCGGTGAAGGCACCGCGCTCGTGGCCGAACAGCTCGCTCTCGATCAGCTCGCGGGGAATCGCCGCCATGTTGAGGGCGACGAACGGCCCCTTCCGGCGCTTGCCGTAATCGTGCAGCGCGCGCGCCACCAGTTCCTTGCCCGCGCCCGACTCGCCGGTGACCATGACCGTGAGGTCGGTCGCCATCAGCCGGGCCAGCGCGCGGTAGATCTCCTGCATCGCGGGCGACCGGCCGATCAGCGGCAGGCGCTCGCCCTCTTCCCGCGGCTGCACGGTGCGCGGCATGGAGGCCGCCGGCGCCGACAGCGCGCGGTTCACGACCGAGATCAGTTCGTTGAGATCGAACGGCTTGGGCAGGTATTCGAACGCGCCCCGCTCGGTCGCCCGCACCGCCGTGAGCAGCGTCGACTGCGCGCTCATGACGATGATGCGGAGGTCCGGCCTCAGCTTGCGGATGCGTGGCACCAGGTCGAGCCCGTTCTCGTCCGGCATCACCACGTCGGTGATGACCAGCTGGCCCTCGCCTTCCTGGACCCATTGCCAGAGCGTCGAGGCGGTCCCGGTGCTGCGGACCGTGTGGCCCTGCCGGCCCAGGGCCTGGTGCAGGACGGTGCGGATGGCGCGGTCGTCGTCGGCGACGAGGATCGTGGTGCCGGCGCTCATGGCGCGGCCTGGGGGAACTGCAACGGCAACATGACCCTGAATGTTGTGCGGCCTGGCTCGCTATCGAATTCGATCGCGCCGCCATGGTCGTTGATGATCTTGGCAACCAATGCAAGACCGAGGCCGGTTCCGGTCGGCTTGTTGGTCACGAATGCGTCAAACAGGTGACTGCGGATTTCGTCCGATACGCCACGGCCATTGTCCCGCACCGAAACGACCAGCGGCAGGTTGACCTTGGCCTGCTGTCCGGGCACCGCGAGCCGCAGCCCGTGCCGGTAGGCGGTCGAAAGCTCGATCTCGCGGTCGACGTCGCCCGGGACCTCGCAGGCGTTCTTCACCAGGTTCAGGAACACCTGGATGAGCTGGTCGCGGTCGCCGTGCACGTCCGGCAGGGACGGATCGTAGGTCTCGACGAAGCGCACGCCCTTGCCGAAGCCGTTCTGCGACAGGCGGCGGACGTGGTTGAGGACCTGATGGATGTTGATCGGCCCGCGGTCGATGGGACGGCCGTCGGCGAAGGCCTCCATGCGGTCGACCAGGGCCACGATGCGGTCGGTCTCCTCGCAGATCAACTCGGTCAGCTCGCGCTCGGAATCCGGCACCGACTGTTCGAGGAGCTGCGCCGCGCCGCGGATGCCCGACAGCGGGTTCTTCACCTCATGCGCCAGCATGGCGGCCAGCGCGCTCACCGAGCGGGCGGCGCTGCGATGCGACATCTGCCGGTCGATGCTGCGGGCGATCGTGAGTTCCACGAGCGAGATGGCGACCAGCCCCTCGCCCTCGACGATCGGCGAAAGCCTGAGCGCGCAGAAGCGCGTGCCGATGCGCGGCGAGGCCAGGGTGACGCCGTTCTCGGCGACCGCGCCGCCGGTCAGCGTCACCTGCTCGAGCAGAGAGAACAGCGGCGTGTCTTCGGGAATGAATTCGCTCAGCGGATGGCCGACCAGGCGCGCCCGCCCCACGCCGAAGAACTGCTCGGCCGACAGGTTGGCGTAGTGCATCATGCCGTTCGCCTCGACGACGATGATGGCCTCCGAAAGCGAATCGAGGATGGCCGTCGGAAACTGGTCGGTCATGCCGGTCCGTCTGAGAGGGCGAGGGCGCAGGGACATCAGGCGGCCTGACGCTCGAGCGCCGGCAGGAAGAAGGCAGCCAGCATGCTGCGTACCATGCCGGCGTCAATCTCGCGGTTCACCGCCGCGCGGAAGTCGGCCGATGCGGGAAGGCCCTTGGAGTACCAGCCGAGATGCTTGCGCGCCATGCGCACGCCGGTCTCGAGGCCGTAGTGTTCGAGCATCGCCTCGAAGTGCCTGCGCACCGTCGCGTACTGTTCGGCAATCGAGGGATCGCGCAGACGCTCGCCCGTGCGCAGGTAATGAATCGCCTGGTTGAGGAACCACGGGCGACCATAGGCGCCGCGGCCGATCATGATGCCGTCGGCGCCCGACTGCTCGAGCGCCTGGTCGACATCGTCGAGCGTGTTGATGTCGCCGTTGACGATCACCGGCAGGGTCGTCGCCGCCTTCACGGTGCGGATGAATGCCCAGTCGGCGTGGCCGTCGTAGAAATCGCAGCGCGTGCGGCCGTGCACCGTCAGCATCCTGATGCCGCACTCCTCGGCAATGCGAGCGAGGTTCGGGGCATTGCGGTTGGTCGAGTCCCAGCCTGTCCGCATCTTGAGCGTGACCGGCAGCTTCACCGCCTTCACGGTCGCCTCGAGGATCCTGGCGGCATGGACCTCGTCGCGCATCAGCGAGGAGCCGGCATGGCCGTTCACGACCTTCTTCACCGGGCAGCCGAAATTGATGTCGATGATCGCCGCACCGCGATCCTCGTTGAGCTTGGCGGCCTCGGCCATCACTTCGGGCTCGCAGCCCGCGAGCTGCACCGACATGGGGAACTCTTCCGGCGAGTTCTTGGCCATCAGCAGCGTCTTGCGGTTCTCGCGGACCATCGCGGCGGAGGCGATCATCTCGGAGACGACGAGCCCCGCTCCCTCGCGCTTCACCATCTGGCGGAAGGGCATGTCGGTGACGCCCGACAGCGGGGCCAGGATGACGGGGTCCTCGATTCGGACGGGACCGATGTCGACAGGTGAGAGACGGTGTGCGTTTTGCATCTTTGTTCAGTTTATAGGCATCTTGTGCAGTGCACAATAATTGAGCGAGCAATAGCGTGTGATGCCTGCCTG
>JABMNB010000183.1 GCA_013205335.1 Rhodospirillales bacterium | reverse complement strand
GCCCATCCTTCGAGACGCGCCGCTTCGCGGCGCTCCTCAGGATGAGGTAAGTGCTTGAATTGATTCAATTCATTTCCGGCCAGCCTCTCATGGGGAGGTGGTTTGCTCTCTACCGGTTCGTCAGCTTGAGTTCGATGCGGCGGTTGCGGGCCGTATCGGTGGACGAGAGCGGCTGGTACTGGCCGTAGCCCGCCGCCACCAGGCGATCGTTCGGAATGCCTTCGCTGTGGAGGAACTTGACCACGGCGATCGCGCGGGCAGCCGATAGTTCCCAGTTTGACGGGTACTGCGGGCTGGCGATCGGCTTGTTGTCGGTATGGCCGTCGACCTGGATCACCCAGTTGATGTCCTTTGGAATGCCGGCGGCAAGCTCGACGAGGCGCTTGCCGACGTTGGCGAGCTGCTTTTCGCCGCTCTCCTGAAGCTTGGCCGAGCCCGAGGCGAACAGCACTTCTGACTGGAACACGAAGCGGTCGCCGACGATCTGCACGTCGCGCTGGCCACGCAGCGCCTCTCGTAGCTTGCCGAAGAACTCCGAGCGGTAGCGCGCCAGCTCCTCGACCTTGCTGGCCAGGGCGCGGTTGAGTTTCTGGCCGAGATCGACGATCTGCGCCTGCTGCTCCCTGGCCTTGGCGTCAGCGGCGTCGAGCACGATGCTGAGGCGAGCCAGCTCGTTCTTGAGGGCCGACAGCTCGGCGGTGAGCCGGACCACGGCGGCCTTCTGCTCGGCGCTGAGCTTCTGCTCCTCCGTGAGGTCGCCGAACAGCTTGCCTTTGTCCTGGTTGGCAGCGGCCATCGAGGCGGCGAGGCGGGTGAGCTCCAGTCGCTGGCGCTCGATCTCCTTCTGGAGGTCGCCGGCCTTTGCGGCGGTTGAGGAGGCTTCCTTGTTGGCGCTTTCGAGCGAGGCGGCGAGCCGGTCGCGCTCCGCCAACATCGAGGTCAGGCGTTCGGTGAGCTGGTCGCGCTCGATCTTCAGCGCATCCGACGAGTTGCGCTGACTGGCGAGATCGGAGGTAAGACGGTCACGCTCGCTTCTCAGCGCATCGGCGGCGCCACGCTGGGCCGCAAGGTCGGCGCCCAGGCGCTCACGCTCCGCCTCGCTCTGCCGGAATTGAAGGGTGAGCTTCTCGAGGTCCTGCTTCAAGCCATCGCTCGCCGCCTTCTCCAGCGACAGCACGCTGGCCAGGTTGCCGAGCTGCTTGTTGAGGGCGTCGATGGCGCTGTCGCGAGTACTGAGCGTATCGGTCAATGTGAACTGGGCGACGCTGAACAGCGACAGCAGGAAGATCAGCACCATCAGCAGGGTCGTCAGCGCGTCGACGTAACCCGGCCAGATATAGTCGGCTGAGCCTCCTCCGCGGCGGCGGGATGCGGCCGCCATGGCCGCTAGCCGTCACTCGCGGGCGTCGCGCCGCGCGTCGAGGCGATGGTACGGGCGAGCAGGCGGAACTCGCCGCGCAACTCGTCGGCCAGCGCGGTGCGGCTGCGCACGCTCTCTTCGATCAGCCGGCTCAGGCCGGCCTCGAGGTTGCGCTGGTGCGCCAGCAGCGCCTCGCTGTCTGCATCGGGTTTGCGCTCGGTCAGCCGCTCGACGGTGCCGCGCAGTTCGATCGACTGCTCGGCGAGGCGGGCCAGAAGCGCCTGCTGCGAGCGCATGCTTTCGGTCAATGAGGTCAGGCGCTCGACCAGCGTGGCGTTGGCCATCGCCGTCTGTTCGCGTCCCTCTTCGCTGCGACGAAGCGTGCGCGCGAGATCATCGAGGCCGTCGGCGGTGCGCTCGAGCAGTGCTTCGACATAGGCCGAGACTCCCTGTTCGCCTTCGGTCTGCAGGGTGCCGCTTGAGAGTCGCGTGGCGCCGGCCAGCCACTCCTCGAGTTCGGTGTGAAAGCGACCCTGCGCCTGGCTGGCCTGCAGCTCGAGGAAGCCCAGCACGAGCGAGCCGGACAGTCCGAACAGCGAGGCGCCGAAGGCGGTCGACATGCCCTTGAGCGGCCCCTCGATGCCCTGCTTCAGCTTGGCGAATATCTGCACGGCGTCGCCGCCCGTGACCTGCATGCCGACGATGGCGTCGGCGACGGCGCCGATCGTCTCGAGCAGGCCCCAGAAGGTCCCGAGCAGGCCGAGGAAGATCAGCAGGCCGATCATGTAGCGGCTGAGTTCACGCCGCTCGTCGAGGCGGCTGGCGATGCCGTCGAGCATGGCGCGCGTCGCCGTCGGGGACAGGCGGAAATTGTCCTGACGCTCGCCCATCATGGCGGCCATCGGTGCCATCAGTTCGATCGAGCCGGTGTCGAGAAGCGGGGCGCCGGGCTCGCGGTGCTGGAAGCGCCGCAGCCAGCGCACCTCGGGCCAAAGCGAGAGGACCTGGCGCATCACGAAGAAGATGCCGATCACGAGGACGCCCACGATGACGCCGTTGAGGATCGGCGTGTTGAAGAACACGCGCAGCAGGTCTTCGTGGAGGAGGTAGGCGATGCAGCCCACGATCACGAGAAACAGGAGCATGCGGACGAGATACGGAAGCGGATTGCTCATGCGGTCTTCCGATGCCTGCGCGACGTTTGCGGGGAGATCATGTTTTCGGCACCAGGACTTCGACCCGCTCGCCGCCACCGCCTGCGACGGAGGCGATCTCGATCTTGGACCTCACGCCCTTGTCGATCAGGTAATTCCGCACGATCAACGCGCGTGCCAGCGAGACCTTGCGGCTGTCCGGATCGGCGCTGTCGGTAAAGGCGCGCAGCTCCACCTGGCGAGGCGCGCCTTCGACGATGTTCTTGGCGACACGATCGAGTTCGGCCTTCGAAGCATCCGATAGTTCGGTCGACCGGGCGTTGAACGTCAAGGTAACCGCCACGGCATTGCGCGTCGGTGCGGCGGGTGGTGGCGAAGGTGCCGGGGCGAGCGCCGCCATCTGGCTTTGTGGAGCCGCAGGAGGCTGAGGCGGACGGGTTGCGGCCAGTGGAGGCGACGCTGCAGGAGCGGGTGCCGGCGCCGTCGCGAGTGGCGTGCCTGGAGCCACCGCCGTCGCAGGAGGTGCAGAGGCCGCAGGTGCTGAGGACGGTCGCGCCGGCGCAGCCGCCATGGGCGGTGGGGGCGCCGGAATGGCCGCCGGCGCGGCAGGCGTCGCAACGGGGACGGGCGCCGGCGTGGCGATCGCAGGCGTTTCTGGCACAGGGGCGGGCTTTGCGATGGGGTTCGGGGCCTGAGGGGGCGGGACACTCGCCACCGGAGGTGCCGCTGGTGCGGGCGTGGCCGCAGGCTCTGGAGCGGGTGCTACGGAGGCGGCGCTCGCCTTCTGGATATGGCGAGGCTTGCTGCGGCTCGTCGTCAGCTCGGGGACGGCCACGACACGGCTCTTGATCCGTCCCGGAGGGGGCGGCGGCAGGTTGGTGCCTGGATCGTATGCTTGCACCGATGGCGCGTAGGCCTGCGGCGGACCCGCCGTCACCATTGCCGGAGCGGCTGTCGGGGCGCCGGCAGGGGCCCGGCCCGCCCCAGCCGCCTGGCCGCCCAAAGTCCAGGGATTGAAGGCCGGACCGGCCGTCGGACCGGGAGCGACCGTGCTGATCGGATAAGCGGCCTGGGATCCGTATTGCGGGATGGGGCCGCCCGGGAGGCCCGTGCCGGAGTAGGGATTGAAGGCGGTGACGTTCTGCCCGTGGGCCGCGAACGACGCAGCGCCCATGCCGAACAGGGCAAGGACGAGGCTGCGTGCAGCGGCCGAAGAGGGGCGCATAACCGATTGCCTTTCCAAGGGATTTGGCAGATCGACCATAACGAATGGTCGCCGAGTGCTCAACCACTCGCGGCGTCACCTCTGCCGGCGAATGGGCGCACGACGGGCGTCCCCAGCGGCTGCGACGCCGGTCTTTCGGACGGTCGTGTGCCCGTCAGGCCTCGCCCAGGATCTCGACCATCGCGTCGCGCATGCCGAAGTTGCTGGCAAGGATGGAAGGACCGCCGAGCACGTAGGGTTGACCGGCGATGTCGCTGACGACGCCGCCGGCCTCGCGCACCATGAGGATGCCGGCCGCGACGTCCCATGGCGCCAGGCCGAACTCGAAGAACGCGTCGTAACGCCCGGCCGCCACGAAGGCGAGGTCGAGCGCCGCGGCGCCCCAGCGCCTGACGCCGGCGGTGCGTTCGGTTACGGCCGCCAGCTTGGCGTGATAGGCGGCATGGTTGCCCTTGCCAATGTGCGGAATGCCGGTGCCGATCAGCCCGCGCGCCGGATCCTTGCGGCCGGAGACGCGCAGGCGGCGCGAGCGCGCGGTCGGCGTGTCGACATAAGCGCCGTTGCCCTTCTCGGCCCAGAACAGTTCGTCTGAAATCGGCTGATAGATCACGGCAGCGATGATCTCGCCCTCGCGCTCCATGCCGATCGAGATGGCGAAGTGCGGCACGCCGTGCAGGAAGTTGGTGGTGCCGTCGAGCGGGTCGACAATCCATCGATTGCGTCCGTCGCCCTTGATCTCGCCGCCTTCCTCGCCGAGGAAGCCGTAGTCCGGTCGCGTGCGCAACAGCTCGGCGCGAAGCGTGCGCTCGGCCTTGATGTCGGCGTGGCTTACGAAATCGCCGGGACCCTTCTCGGAAATCTGCAGATGCTCGACCTCGCCGAAGTCGCGCTTCAGGTTCTTCGCTGCGGCAAAGGCCGCGCGGATCATGACGGTGACGGTGGCCGAGCGCTGCGCCAGCGATTTCCGCTCGGGCGGGCCCGAACGCTCGCGTGCTTCGCCCATCGGGGCGCGGCCGACACGGGCGACCGGGGTCTCGCGCGGGGGACGGTTGGTGGGGAGGGCCACGGGTGCGCGCCTAATCCTTGGCGCGTTCCATGTAGGTCCCGTCTTCGGTGTTGATCACCAGCCGCGTACCCACGCCGATATGCGGCGGCACCATGACGCGAACGCCACCCTCGACGATGGCCGGCTTGTAGGACGAGGAGGCGGTCTGGCCCTTCACCACGGCGTCGGCTTCGACGACGGCAAGGGTGACGGTCTTGGGCAACTCGGCGCCGACCGGCGTGCCTTCATAGAGCGACACGACCACTTCCATGCCGTCCTGCAGCCAGCGGGACTGATCCTCGTCGAGAACGTCGCTTCCGACCACGAGCTGCTCGAAGGTTTCCTTGTCCATGAACGTGAAGCCGTTCTCGTCCTTGAAGAGGTAGGTGCAGTCGCGCTCGTCGATATGGACGCGCTCGATGGTCTCGCCCGAGCGGAAGCGCTCCTGCAGCTTGTTGCCCTCGCGCAGCGCCTTGGCTTCGATGGCCACGAAGGCGCCACCCTTGCCGGGGCTGATATGCTGCACCTTGGAGGCGACCCAGAGCTTGCCGTTGTATTCGAGGACGTTGCCGGCTCGGATCGAATTGACTTGGACTTTCATGGGTTTACCCGGCCCTACGGCTGTCTCGGATGAATGGAATTCGGCCTCGTCCGCGGGAGCGGTTCGAGGCCGGCGCGGCCTTCTATCAAAGGCAGCCCTGGGTCGCAACCGGGCGGCTCGAGGCCTTTGGGAGCTATTGCAGGCCCAATTCGGCCTGTTTCTTCTTCGGCAGCGCCGCGGCGATGACCGCGTGCGCCCGCTTGAGATAGGCCCGCGTCTCGGCCGGCGTCAGCACCTTGGGATCCTCGAGGGCGACCCACTTCGCGCGGGCGAGATAGGGCGCGGGCCTGAAGCCCCTGGCATGCGAGAGCGCCTCGAAATGCTCGGGCGGGCACTTGAAGCAGACGCGCGCGACCGAATGGTCGGGCGGCCCGATCAGGCAGAACATCTTGCCGCCGACCTTGAAGACGATGACGCCTTCCCACTGCACCGTCCGCGTCGCGGCCGGCAGCTTGCGGCAATAGGCATCGATCTGCTGGGGCGTCATGACGACACCCTACACGCCGCGCCTTTTGCGTGCGATGGTCGGGCATGACCGAATGGCGTCCCGACAAGCTTGCCCGGCGCCTGCCGCACCTGCAGGCGCGCGCGCGACTGCAGGTTGCGATGCGGCAGTGGTTTGTCTCCGAAGGCTTCGTCGAGGTCGAGACTCCGATCCTGCAGGTTGCACCCGGCGCCGAGGTCCACCTGACGGGCTTCGCCACGGAGTGGGAGTTGCCCGACGGCGAGGGGCACGAACGCTGGCTGCACAGCTCGCCCGAGTTCGCGATGAAGAAGCTGCTGGCGGGCGGGATGCCGAAGATCTTCCAGTTCGCGCGCGTGTTCCGCAACGCCGAGGGCTCGGCATTGCATCATCCCGAATTCACGATGCTGGAATGGTATCGCGCGGGCGCGGGCTACGAGACGATCATGGCCGACTGCGCGGCACTGCTGGCCTCGACCGGCGTCGCCGAGCTACGCTGGGCCGGCCATGTCTGCGATCCCCGGGCAGTACCGGAGCGGGTCACCGTGGCGGAAGCCTTCGTCCGCCATGCCGGCGTCGATCTGTTCGCGACCATGGGCAATGCCGAGGCACTGTCGGGCGCATCGGGCGTTGCCATGCATGCCGGTGACGGCTGGGAGGATGTCTTTTTCCGCATCATGTTCGAGAAGGTCGAACCGCAGCTCGGCATGGGCCGGCCGACCATTCTCTGCGAGTACCCGATCTCGATGGCCGCGCTCGCCCGCGCCAAGCCTGGCGATCCCCGGGTGGCCGAGCGCTTCGAGCTCTACGTCTGCGGTGTCGAGCTGGCGAACGCCTTCGGCGAGCTCACCGATCCCGACATCCAGCGCAAGCGGCTGGCGGCGGACATGGATCTCAAGGACGAACTCTACGGCGTGCGCTGGCCGGTCGACGACGATTTCCTGGCGGCGCTCGATCACGGCTTGCCGGACTGCTCCGGCATCGCGCTGGGCTTCGATCGCCTGGCGATGCTGGCGAGCGGCGCCTCCCACATCGAGGACGTTCTATGGCTGCCCGTTCGCTGAGCCTTGCTCTGAAAAGAGCTCGTTGAAGGCGCGCACCGCGGCTTCCGGACCGTCCCTGTAGCTCCACACGCCGCCGCCGATGGCCAGGAAGTCGGCGCCCGCCGCGATCAGGGGCTTGCAGTTCTCGACCGTGATGCCGCCGATTGCGACGCATGGCACTTCCATCAGGCCACTCCACCATTCGACGATCTCGATATCGGCAGGCGTCGTGACCTGCTTGGTGGTGGAGGAGAAGAACGCGCCGAAGGCCACGTAGTCGGCACCGGCCTCTGCCGCTCCCATCGCAAGATGCCGGGAGTCTTTGCAGGTGACGCCGACCTGACGGTCGGGCCCGACGATCCGGCGCGCTTCGGCATACGGCATGTCGTCCTGGCCGACATGCACGCCATCGCAGTCGAGCTTCACGGCGAGGTCGGGCCGGTCGTTCATGATGAGGGCCGTGCCGCGCTGCTGGCAGATCGGCCGTAGCGTGTCGGCGGCACGGATGATTGCCTCGTCGGGCATGTCCTTCAGCCGCAGCTGGAAGGCCGCGACGTCGCCGCCGTCGAGGGCGGCGCGCAGTTCGTCGGCGAAGATCGACGGATGCTCGATGCGTGGCGGAGAGATCAGATAGAGACGGGTCACGGGTTCGCCTGATTTTCGTGTGGTTTATGCGGAACGCGGTGCGCCGTCGAGAGCTCATCGACGGAAACCTTCCATTGTCTCCGCGCTGCGGCATGGGCTAACTGAGGGCAGCCTTCTCGCCAGGGATCATGAACAAAGTCAGCAAGACCGCCCTCCTGGTGCTGGTGTCGACCGCCGCCAGCGTCCTCGTGGGTATCGCCATCACCAGCTATCTCACCATTCCGCGCATTCCCCTGCTGTCGGAGGGCGACGGCCTCCTGGTGTTCGATTCCGAGATCGGCGCGACGGCCAACCCCAGTTCCCATGCCCGGCGCATCTATCCTGCAGTCGCCGACCGGCAACCCTTCGCCTTCGACGTCTACACAGACGACCGCGGCGCGCGAGTGGACGGGCCGGGGCAGCACAGCCCGGAGCGCGTCGACGTGCTGGTAATCGGCGACTCGTTCACCTGGGGCTATGCGCTGGCGAACCAGGAGACCTACGCCCGGCATCTGGCGCGCGAACTCGACACCAGCGTCTCGAACTTTGCGATGGCGGCCTACGGTACGACCCAGTCGCTGCAGATGACGCGGCGCAACAGCGATCTCAAACCGAAGCTCATCGTCTATGGCATCATCGCGCATCATCTGGAACGCAACGTCTCGCCGTGCCTTCCGTCCTATTACCCGTTCTGCTTCAGTGCGTCGCATGTTGCCTGGAACGACGCGGGAAAGCCGTCGATCGCCCCGCCGAGTAGCAATGGCGTGCGACGCTTCCAGCAGCACCTTGCGGGCGACTTCCTGGATCCGGTGACATGGCTGACGCATGGCGTCGACGTGATCCGCGGCCGGATCGAATACGGCCGTGCCGTCTACGGCATGCCGACCGAGGAGAAGAAGGAAGAGGCGCTGGGGTTCCTCCTGGGCGAAATGCAACGGTCGGCGGACGAGATGGGGGCCGAGTTGCTCGTCGTCTACCTGCCGACGAACTACTATTCGGCGCCCGATTCCCTGCAGCGCATCGTCGGCGACACCAGGCTGCTCGACCTCACCGAGGCCTTCCAGCGTGAGAAGGCCAAGGGCGCCAACCTCTACATCGTCGGCGACGGCCACCCGAACCAGGCCGCCCACGAGCTGATCTCGCGTGAGATCGCGAAGTACGTTCGCGACAACGGCCTGCTCGAGGTCACGAACTCGCGCCGTCAGCCCGGCTGAAGTTCAGTCGCTCCGACCACGCCGGATCGAGACGAGAGCGCAGGCCATAGACGTCACCAAGTACCCACAGGTCGCGCACGAGCGGACCGTCGAACGTGAAAATGGGAGCGCCGTACCACCAGATCCGGACGTTGGTCGGAAGTTCCCCGAACAGCGTGCGACGTTGGATGCCATGGAAGCGCAGCTTGCCCGATACGCGGTCGCCTTCTTCCACCAGTTCGAGAATGTCGGACGTGTAGTCCTCGAGTGTCTCCGTCAGCCAGCTCACATAGTCGCTGAACTGCTGATGGCCTGTGAGTACGGGTCCAAGTGAACCGCGGAAGGTGAAGTCGCGATGGAAGATTTGCGGCACGAGGCTGAGGTCTGCCTTGTCCCAGAGCTCCTTGTAGAACCCCCGCACGATATTCTTTCGCGGACTAAGATGGGCGGGCGTCAGATCGACTTCTATTTCCTCGGGCAACTCGGAGTATTTCTGCCGTTCGGTCATGAGATGCTCGACCTCCTGAACTGAAAGATATCTGGCCATGATGCAAAGAGAGACTCATGACCGGAAGCTGCTCGATCCAACTCAATGCGCCAAACAAAAAAGGCGCTGGTTGCCCAGCGCCCTCTGCAGATTGGCCTCGTTGGCCGCTCTTACATCTTGCCCTGATAGATCGCGATGATCTTGTCGAGCATGTCGATCGCCTCGGCGCGCGGGCGCTGGAAGGTGTTGCGGCCGATGATCGAGCCGTTGGCACCGCCGTCGCGCAGGCTGCGGATCTCGGTGTACAGGCCCTCGAGGTCCTTCGCCTCGCCGCCCGAGAAGACGACGATGCGGCGGCCGTTGAAGGTCGCCTGCATGACGTGCTTGATGCGGGCCGCCATGGTCGAGATGTCGACGTTGGCCTTCTCGTAGGCGGCCTTCGCCTCGGGCTGCCACAGCACATTGGTCGGCGGCTTCACCTTGATGATGTGGG
>JABMNB010000182.1 GCA_013205335.1 Rhodospirillales bacterium | reverse complement strand
CAATAGCAGACTGCGACGACGTCCGGCGATGCAACGGCGGTACAAGTGCGGGCACCGCAAACGGTTCAGGCTGCGCGACGCTCTTGGCGATGATGCAGGCCGCCGACCTGTGGAAAGGCGACAACGATATAGCTGGAGTCATCAGGGTCTGTGGCTGCAGATGTTCGAGGTCCTGACGGGCCACAGCGGGATCTTCGACGGAGCCGCCATCGATGCCGCCCATATCAAGGCCACCGCTCGGCAGCCGGCGCAAAAGGGGGGCCTTCTTCCAAGCGATAGGCCGCTCCCGAGGCGGGCGGACAACCAAGCTGCACGGCCTGGTCGATGATCGCGGCCGCCCCCGCGTCCTGCTGCTCAGCGCCGGCAACATAAACGATATCTCCATGGCCGAGGCCCTGATCCGCGCCGCCGGCCCGTTCCGCCGCCTGCTCGCCGACAAGGCCTACGACGCCAACCACTTCTTGAAAGTGCTGGCTGAGCGCGGCGCCGAAGCCGTGATCCCCTCCACCGCCTCACGGCGCGTGCCTATCCCCTTCGACACTCTCGCCTATAAGGGACGCAACCGCGTCGAGCGCATGTGGTGCAGGCTCAAGGACTTCCGACGCATCGCCACCAGATACGACAAGCTCGCTAGAAACTATCTCTCCAGCGTCTTCATCGCCGCTACCTAGCCCTACTGGCTCAATTGAGTCCGGACCCTAGGCCGCCCGGGTGCGGCGGACGAGCAATAGCGCGACGAGGACGGTGGGAACGAGAATGGCGGCGGCCGTAAGCTCCATCGCCGTATTGCTGAGCGGCATGATGCCGCCGCCGGGCGTCGCGAGGACCAGACCGCCTGCCACAAGCGCCACGCGCAGGGGCCATTCGAGCATACCGGTGCGCCGGAGATCTCCGATGCCGACCTGATAGCCCTGGATCCCTCCGCAGATGAAGGAGATCCCGACGAGGGCGGTGACGGCGAGGTAGATCGCCTCGAAATAGGGGATGCCGCCGCCAGCCGCCGGCTGAAGCACCAGAGCCGGATTGGCGACGAAGAAGAACGGTATGAAATAGATGATGCTTCCCACCCACATCGATTCCCATCCCGTCTTCATCGCCGGCGCCCCGGCAATGCCGGCCGCCGCAAACGAGGCGATGGCAACAGGCGGGGTGATCGACGACAGCATGCCCCAGTAGAAGATGAACATGTGGACGGCCATCTTGTTGAGGCCGAGCTTCTCGAGGGCCGGCCCGATCAGGATGGCGAGGAAGATGTAGCAGGCGGTCGTGGTCAGCCCGAGGCCGAGGATCAGGCTGGTGAAGGCGCACATGACCAGGAGCAGAAGGACGTTGCTGCCGGCGATGTTGAGCAGATCGTTGGCCAGCGAGGCGATGACGCCGGTCAGCGAGAATGCACCGATCAGCAGGCCGCAGCCTGCGAGGATTCCGACCAGTTCGACAAAGGTCCGTCCGTTCGCCTCGAGGAAGGAAATGTACTTGCGCAGACCCCAGCGCTTGTCTCCCCATATCTCGTTCAGCACCAGCAACAGCACCATCCCGCCCAGCGCCGGCAGCAGTATCGCATTCATCCAGGCGTCGAAGGTGCCGGGTCCGGAGGCCGCCAGCGCCTTGGGGTAGCTTTCGCTCCGGACGGTCATTACGGACGCGGCAAGCAAGGCGATTGCGATGTTGATCGTGTTGGCGATCTTCCATCGGCCCGGTTGCGACCACTGGTTTAGCACCAGCAGCAGCGCCGTCGCATAGAAGGGCGCATGGCTCTCGCGCTTGAAGTACAGAAGCATGACGATCAGCAGGGCAATGACGAAAGCGTAGTACCAGCCTTCCTTAATTGCCTGCCAGGCGCTGGGAAGTTCGTGCCGCTCCAGACCTTTCAGGCCGCGGCGCGCGGCGTACGAATCGACCTGCATGAACAGGCCGGCATAAAAGAGGAAGGCCGGGATGACGGCGGCAAGGGCGACCTCGGAGTAGGTCGTGCCGAGGAACTGGGCCATCACGAAAGCCGTGGCGCCCATCACCGGCGGCGCCAGTACCGCGCCCGTCGAGGCGCAGGCCTCGATGGCCCCGGAGTAGGAGGGGCTGAAGCCGGTCCGCTTCATGGTGGGAATCGTCATGGTGCCCGCGGTGAGGACATTACTGACGATGCTGCCGGACATCATCCCGAGCAGGCCCGAGGCAAAGATGCAGACCTTGGCGGCGCCGCCGCGGAACGTACCGCACAGCGCGAACGAGAGGTTGATGAAGAACTTGCCGGCGCCGGTCATCATGAGGGCCGTGCCAAACACCAGGAACCCGATGACGACATCGGCGAAGGCCTGGATAGGTATGCCGAGCAGGCTCTCCGTGGAGAGCATGTGATAGGCGGTGGTCTGATCGAGCGTCGACTGGTTGCCCTTGAGCGGCCCGAGCCACGAGGCGCCAGCGAAAAGCGGATAGACCGTGAACGGGAAGATGCTCAGCAGCAGGCTCCAGCCACCCGTCCGTCGCAGCGCCTCCATGAGCACGATCCACATCAGGTAGCCCGCCCAGATCACGGGTTCGGGCGGATCGCCGAACTCCCATCCGAGTTCGGCGGCCTTACGGATGTTGATCATCAGGTAGAACGAGGCGACGGCCGTGATCGCGAACAGCACGACATCATACCAGGCGACCCGGTCGACCGAGGCCCTGGCGCTGCCCGGAAAGATCACGAAGGTAAAGGGCAGCATGCAGAGAATCAGGAGGTAGAAATACTCCGTGTTGAGCGGCGTGAATCCGACGAAGAAGCGCAGGGTGAACTGCTGGTTGATGCAGAGAAAGATGGTGACCGCTGTCAATGCCACGAGCAGCCACCGCCACACGCCGGAGAGCGTGCGGGTGCGCAGGGTCTCGGCTTCGGCCGGACCGGTCCTGTGCGGGTCGTCCAGGACGACCCGCACGGCCTGATCTGTCATGACGGACGTGCCTCTATTCGAAGATGACGTCCATCCCGGCTTTCTGGAGAGCGGCGCCGCGTGTCTTCAGCCAGCCCTCCGCGAAGGCCTTGTCATCCGACGGTGCGCCGGTCGCGTAGGCCTTCCAGGCATCGATCATGACCTGCTGGCGCTTCACCAGGTTGTCGTTGTGCTTCTGCGCCGCGTCGGTCCACACGCCCTTCTCCTTGAAGGCGCGGATAGTGCCGTCGTGATAGGGCACAACCCAGGTCAGGTTCTGCAACGACAGCGCCATGCCTTCGGCCCCCGGCGCGCCGCCCTTGTAGGCGTCGAACGTGTCGATCATCGCCTTGGTGATCGCATAGATCGTGTCGGCCGGGCGGTCGGCGTAGGTCATGAAGATCGGATAGGCGTAGCTGGCCATCTCAACAGGCGTTTGCGGCGAGAGGCCGCCGGCGCCGCATGTCGCCTTCACGGGCACGAAATAGGGTGCCTTCTTGTGGACGCGGGCCCAGCCGTCCTTGTCGGTGGCCGGCATCGGCGGAAACATGATGCCGCGTGGAGAATTGTCCGCCTCCTTCGACTGGCCCGAGATCGTCGAGGTCAGGACGGCGTCAACCTCGTTGTTGATGAGGCCCTTCCACATGGCGTTGTTCGAAGAGAACTGTACCGGCGTCATGTCCTTCTCGGTCAGGCCGCCGAAAGCGATCAGGGCGATGACACCCTGGGTCAGGGCCGGCGAACCGACCACGATGCCGAGGCGCTTGCCCTTGAGATCCTTAGCCTCCTTGACGCCGGTGTCCTTGGCCACGGCCAGGCCGAGCCCGTTGCACGCCGTCGCCGCCATGATCAGGCGGGTCGCCTGCGGCCCCCAGCTCCTGGTGCCGAACTCGAAAACGCCCTCCTGCGCGAAGTAGGTGCCGATGCCCATCTGCGAGATGACAGCACGGTTCGTCTTCACCGGCGACAGGCGTCCGGTGTCGTTGCCCGACGGCAGGACGCGGACGTCGATGCCGAGCACGTTCTTGAACTGCTGGCCGATCGCGACGGCGATGTTGAAGCCGGAAGAGCCAGTATCGTACGCGGTCCAGGACATCTCTTTCGGAATGGCCTGGCCGAAGGCTGGGACAGCGACGAGCAATGCCAATGCGGCGCCCGTTGCGATGGTGCGTCGATACATGAAATCCTCCCTGGATACGGCGCCTTGTTTTTATGGCGTTCGATTTGCCGGCATGTTGCCGGGTCGGGAGTCCGTATTCAACCAACATTCCTCGGATGAATCCTCAGAATGACGCAAAACCTATCAATTTGCCGAGTTGCGGGGAAGCCTTGGTCGGCCGGCACAGTTTTTGGCAGGCAGCCGTCTCGTGTACTTGCAGCCTTCGGCCTCCAGGAACTCATAGACCTCGGGGTTGGCAAAGGCGGCATCGGCGCGGAAGTAGCGGCGCAGGTCGCGCTCGCGGTAGTGGGCCACGACCGGTTCGAGCACGTCCTTCCAGCCGTCCGCCGAATGGACGTTGCCGGGGCGCAGCGCAGAACGCTCCAGATCGCCGAACTGGTTGAACACGAACAGCGGATGGTAGCAGGTGCAAGCGAGGTGGCAATTGTAGGCGGTACCTGACAAGCCGTCCATCGCGGTGCCGCCATTTCAGAATATGAGTGGCGACCCTGAGCAGGAGTATTTTACCGACGGCATCGCCGAAGACATCATCACCGAGCTGTCGCGTTTTCGATCGCTCTTCGCGATCGCACGCAATTCGACGCTTACGTACAAGGGACATCCTAGCCTACGTGACGGGGACGGTGGCCCTTGGATTCGTTAGCGCGGAACGAACACCTGGCGACCGAAACTCTCGGACACCAAGGCGCAAATTGCGCCCGCGCAGCACCCCGTTCGCCTAAGAGACCGTTGGATGCCAGGTCCTTTCCCTCCGCCAGTGCCGCACGGTACATCTGTCTCCGGGGACGGGGCTAAAGCCCAAGAGGCCCCATTGTGGCGGGCCTTTGTCTTGGAACTGTTGACGGGCCTCCACGCCGCGCCATGGCCATTTGATTGTCCTTCCCGGCCCTTTCTCTCTGAAGCCGTTGGCGGCCGGATTTAGTGCGCTTCTCGCAAGCCATCGATCTTAAGTCGAAATCGGGCGCGCAGTTCTGCGCGTTTCGAAATGGGAAGTTGGTCGGGCGACGAGCCCCGAGCTCACATCATCTGTGGTGCTCAGGTCTCTACTCTTATGGGGCGGCCGGAGCCTTGCCCTCCCAGTCGCCTTGGCCGGCCGCAATCATCATGGCGGTGAACATTTCCCTGGAGCCACCAGCAATGCCAGTGGCTCCAGGGAGTAGGTCAGGTCTGATCATGGCGATGGCGCCATTCCTCATCGCATCAACTACGGGCGCGGCCTGGTTTCGCGGCAGACCGGGTGCTTTGAACGGCCGAGAAACCTGCTTCCCCGCCGGAAGGCCCGCCCTGTTGTTCACCAGATCAAAGCTTCAGAATGTCGGCGCGCTACGGCGACATCGTGATGGTCAGCATTGACGGTGCGCTCGTCGCCCTCGTGGCGGTGATCGTCATCGGCAGCGCGTTCGGCTCATTCTGATTGCCGACTGCTTGCTCCGATGTGTCGTTCCGCGATCTCTTTTCGTCTCTCCGAGGGCGCCGGTCGCGGCCTCTAGGCTTGAGTGCTCTTGAGGGCGTCCTGCAGCTTCGTTTCCTGTTCGATCGTGAGGTTCGTGCGCAACACCTTGCCACCGAAGGTCGCCATGGCCGGCAGCACCTTGTCGGCTGTAACCTTGCGAACCAGAACGCAAAGAGCGGCCTGCCCAGGCGTCAGCGCCGCCGTCGCGTCCTTCATGAACTGGTCGTCGATGCCGATATCGGTGTAACGCCCGCTCAGGGCGCCAGCGCCGGCGCCAAGAGCCGCGCCGAGCAGGGGGTTCAGGAACAGCATGCCGATGAGAGCACCCCACATCCCGCCCGTCGCCGCACCCGTCGCGGTCATGTTGATCAGCTGGTTCAACTTCACGGTCCCATCGGGTTGACGCACCGCGACAACTGCGTCTCCGATTTCGATCAAGTACTCCTTCTTCAACTCGAGGAGCTTTTGCCGCGCAGACTCGGCAATTGCTTCGGAATCGTAGGCGATGATGACGAGGTCGGACATGCAAAGCTCCTGTTAATATCGGTCGAACGCATCGACAGGCGTCCAAATACGCACTTTCGGCAGGCGAACTATTCGGCGCCCTGTTGAAATCGACGTTACCCTCGCGTCGTGAGGAAGCGGATGTTCTCATCCGGTCGCGACGCCTCTTTACATACCGCTAGCACGACACTGCACCGTTGTTAATTGGTGATCGTGATGCTGGCGGGTTCGAAGCGGCTCTTGTCGCCGCTCGTTTCGATCATTTTTCCTGACCCGTTCAGAGCGTCGCGGCTGCCATGGCAAACCGCAGAACAGTATGGGGTTGCCACTCTTCGCACGATGCGTCATCCAGCGAGACAAAGGAGCCCCAACCGTATGAACATATCAACCCTGCAAATGCTGGCACTTATGGCGTGCGGCGTGGCACTCATCGTCGGCATCACCATTGCGACGACCAGCAAGTCACGGCTGCTGAGGGCGGGAGGCTATGCCTTCAACGCCGCATTGTTCATCGTCATCGCTGCAGCCGCATTCAACACACCGGCCGATGACGCGGACGATGCACTCGGACGCAATGTCGCTGGGGGCCTGCTTCTCGCTGCCGCCTGTTGGGCAGGAGTGGCCGCCACTCGCGCCTATGCGAGGAAATGACGGCGCCAGAGGTTTGGGACGGGCCACGCCCTCGACGTCCGCTCACGCGAGGGCCATGGCCATCCCGAACCGGCCGGATTATCGTAGACCCATCCGGCTCCAAGCGGACGTAAGGCTCCTTGATCGTGGACAGATCGCGCGACTGACGCGGCGTAGCGGCCTGTGTCTCTATGTTTTTCCGAAGGCTTCGGCTACCAGCCCGTACTGCACGCGCATCGTCGAAATTCGGCGATAGAAATTCAGCAGATCGCGGACCGGGTTGGTCATGCGCTTGGACCTACCCCGTTTCCGTGGACAGTTGAGGTCTTGGGATCAGGCTACACTGTCTGACGTCATCGTGTCCTTCCTTT
>JABMNB010000020.1 GCA_013205335.1 Rhodospirillales bacterium | reverse complement strand
TCGGTCGCGGTCTTCATCGCCAAGCCGATTCCTTGGCCGGATGGATTTTTGAGCAAGGACAATCCGAAAAATTGTACGGGAACACCTCCGGTACCGCTATGCTTACCCTGCTTGGGCGCTGGGCTTCCGGTCGTTCGAGTTTTTTGACCAAACGGGATCCGCCGTCAGTGCGGCGGCATCGGGATGAAGAGCGGCGGCGGGCCGGCGCTTCCGGGTGGCCGCAGATAGACATAGAACGGCGTCCTCCGTGCGACGACATCGTCGCCCGGCTGCGCCCGTTGGCTCACCAGCAGATCGTCCTGGATGCGGACATGCATGTAGCCCGGCATGAGCTCTGCCCAGTTCGCCACGTCGGGCGTGAAGGCGACGTCATAGGAATAGTCCCTGGCCAGCGTGACGACGCCCGCGCCATCGACGGACTTTGACGGCACCTGCTGCCAGACCATGCCGGACTGCACGTAGACCGCCACTGGGTTGAGCATGACGTAGAGCGGGCTATCGGGGCTGGTGTTCTGCAGCGCCAGAGTCATGCGGAACGACTGGCCGTCCGGTTCGGCCACGATCCGCTTCAATTCGACATAGAGCGACCTCATCGCCGTATTCTCGAGCTGCAGCCGCGCCTGGCGCTGCTGCTTGGCGAGAGAGGCTTGGTAGCGGCCAACACCAGCATCGATGGCAAAGGCCAGCAACACGGCCACGACAACGCCCAGCGTCAACGGCGAACGCCACAGGCCGAGGTTTCGCCCGAGTTTTACCGTCACCTCGAGCGGCGGCGGCGCGGCTTTGTGCGGCGCCTCACGCAGTTCGTCGAGCAGCTCGCGCTTCGGCGGCTGCAGAGCCGCGAGCTGGCGGCGCAGATCGCGGATCAGCACATCCTTCTGCTCGGACGACAAGGTGGCCGGATCGGGGTGTGGCTCGCTCATGTCACGATCGCGCCGTTCGCGATGTGCACGATCTGCTGGGCCTGCCCGGCCAGCGCGAGATTGTGTGTGACCAGAACGAGCGTTGTGCCGACCTCACGGTTGACGGCCAGCAGCACATCCATAATCTCGATCTCGGTCTGCTCGTCGAGATCAGAAGTGGGTTCGTCCGCCAGCAGGATCGCAGGATCGTTGATCAGCGCGCGCGCGATCGCGGCGCGGCGCTGCTCACCAGCGGAAATCTCGGCGGGATAGGCGTCGAGATAGACGCCCAGTCCCAGCCGCTCGAGGAGGCCCGCGGCCCGGGCATAGGTGCCGGACGCGCCCTGCCGGCGTCCCAGCATCGCCGGCAGGGCGACATTGTCGATCAGCCGCAGCGTCGGCAGCAGGCTCGCGAACTGGAAGACGTAGCCAACCTTCTCGTTGCGGAAGGTGGCCAGCGCATTGTCGGACAGGCCCCACACGTCGGTACCGTCGACCTCCACCGTGCCGGCCGAGGGCCGGCTGAGGCCGCCGATCATCGCCATCAGGGTCGACTTGCCCGAGCCCGAGCGGCCGATGATGGCGGCGAAGCGGCCCGCCGCCACGTCGAGATCGATGCCGGCGACCGCGGTCACGAGGCCGCGCTCGGTCCTGTAGCTCTTGCTCACCTGGCGGCACGCGAGCATCGCTCAGCCCTCGCCGCGCACGAGGTCGTAGGCGTCGCGACGGCTTGCCCGCCACGCCGGATAGAACGCGCCCAGGGCGCCGATCGCCGCGGCCAGCCCGATCGCTGCCGCCGCGAAGGCCACCGTTCGCGGCAGGTCGAGCCAGACGAAGGGCACACCGATGTTGTCCAGGTAATAGACCAGGGAGCGTTCGTAGAGGCGCATCACCAGCACACCCAGGGTGACGCCCAGTACGCCGCCGACGCCGGTGGCGATCACCGCCTCGACAACCATCATGCCGACAATCTGCAACCGTCGCGCCCCGATCGCCTTCAGCATGCCGAGTTCGGTCCGCCGTTCCGTGACGATCGCCGAGAACAGCACGCTTACCATGACCGCCATGCTGGCAAACATCAGCACCATCAAGGCGAGAATGCCCTTCAGCAGCGCCGCCAGTCCTTGCCGGATGCCAGACAGCGAGGACTCGCCGGTCACGACTTTGACGCCCTTGATCGCGGACAGAATGGCGAAGCGTGCCTGCAGCGTCGTGGCACCCGGCGCCAGCTCGACCAGAAAGCCGGTGACCTTGCCCGGCGCCAGGACGGCGGGCCGCGTGCCGCCCATCTGGGGCATGCTGGCCGCCAGCGCTTCCAGCGTCGCGATCGACATGAAGACGCCACGCTCATGGGTGCCGACGCCGGTGCGGCCGAGCTTGCCGTAGACCACATGCGGTTTGCCGAAGATGAGCAGCTGCGAGCCCAGAGGTGCGTCGCGGCCGGCCCCCAGGATCACGTCGCCGGCACGGAGCTCGCGGCCGAGCTTTTCCATGAGCCATGGCTGGACCGTGAAGTCGCGCACCGGGTCGATGCCGATCAGGTCGACCGTCTCGTGATGGCTGCCGATGCCGGAATGCTCGACCCGCGCGATCTTCTGCGGCGCCGCCCGCGCGACGCTCGCAAGACTGGCTTTGGCCAGGACATCGGCATCGAGGACCAGGTCGGTGGGCTCGACCGTGAGCAGCGACGCGGTGATGTTGGTGAGCGCGCCCTCGGGCACCACCATCATGTCGCCGCCGAGGCGTGTGAAACCCACCGCCATGCTGTCGTCGATGCTGCGCATCAGGGTGGCGCCGGTGAAGACGGCCCCGCTGCCGATCGCCACCGCGGCGATCAGCAGGAGGCTGCGCGCCTTGCGGCGTCCGAGGTTCTGCAGAGCCAGGTTGGCGAGCAGCCTCAAAGCGTGCAGGAGCGCGTGTGCTTCAT
>JABMNB010000181.1 GCA_013205335.1 Rhodospirillales bacterium | reverse complement strand
TCGGCATCGTTGCCGTAGACCGCGAGTTCCATCGTGTTGGTGTCGACCAGCCGGTCGGCCCGCAGGAACCGGTCGCGCTCCAGCCACGCCCGGTCGGCGAGCGGCCGCACCTGCACGAAGGTCTCGCCGGCATAGTAGTCGCTCAGCACCTGGTGGACGTCCTTGGCCGTCACCTGCTTCGTGGTGATGTCGCGCGTGATCGGCACCGTGACCAGCATGCCCTGGGCATAGTGGCCAACCGATGGGACGAAGAGCGGCGCGTGCTTCAGGCCGGAGTACTTCTTCATCTCCGGCACGTGCTTGTGCGTGAGCTCGAGCCCGTAGAGGCCGAACGGCTCGACGCCGGGCTGCTCATGGACCGCAATCAGCTCCTTGCCGCCGCCGGTATAGCCCGACACGCCGAACACGGCGGGCGTCGAGTCGGCGCGAACGATCCCGGCATCGACCAGCGGACGCAGCAGCGCGATGGCGCCGGTCGGATAGCAGCCCGGATTGCTGATGCGGTTGGAGGCGAGCAGCTTCTTGCGCTGGTCCTTGGCCAGCTCGGGAAAGCCGTAGGTCCAGCCGTCGGCCACGCGATACGCCGTCGAAGCGTCGATCACGACCGTGTCGGAATCGCCGATCTCCGCGACCAGCTCCTTGGCCGCCGCGTCGGGCAGGCAGAGCACCGTGATGTCCGACGCCCTGGCGATTTCGGCGCGCTTCCCTAAGTCCTTGCGGTCGGCCAGCGGCAGTTCGAGCAGCTCGATGTCGGGCCGGTTCCTGAGCCGGTCGAGGATCTGCAGCCCGGTGGTGCCGTGCTGGCCGTCGATGAAGATCTTCGTCCGATTGGCGTAGGTCTTGTTGCTGGTCATGGTCTTCTCTCTCGATGCAGGGCCTTGAAGGAATGGCCGACTGGAGAAGGAAGGAATGGGAAGCCGCTTCGTCTCTCCAGCGGCTTCACGATACGGCGCGTTTGTTACTGTTACGCGCGCGCGTTCTCGAACCGCTTTTCTGAGCGGCGACGTCGCGACCGGAGGAGGGTGGGCGAATTCATGGTGAGGCCGATATTTCATCGGGGGCCCCCTATGTCAAGATGCCGCCGACGCGCTAGGTTCGATTATTCCCATTTGGAGACAAGCCATGAGCCAGTCGCCCGCCGCCTCGCCCCATCCCGAAGGCCTCTCGATGCTGGAGAGGCGCCGCATCGAGGCCGAGATCCTGAAGGAGGTCTACGAGACCCTGAAGGCCAGCCACGGCGTCGAGGTCGCGAAGAAGACGATCGAGGAATCGGTCCGCCGCTCGGCCATCGAACAGGCCCGCCAGTTCGCCGCCTCGGTGCCCGGAGGCACGTCGCTCAAGTCGTTTCAGGACATCCAGCATCTCTGGACCAAGGGCGGGTCGCTGGAGATCGACGTCAAGGAACAGACCGCCGACACCTTCTCCTTCAACGTCGTGCGCTGCCAGTATGCCGAGACCTACAAGGCCATGGGCCTGGGCGAGATCGGCGCTCTGCTGTCGTGCAACCGCGACGGCGCCTTCTGCGAAGGCTACGATCCCAAGCTCAAGCTCGAACGCACGCAGACGATCATGCAGGGCGCCAGCCACTGCAATTTCAAATACACGTATGAAAGTTAGAGTCCTGCCCCCTCAACTTTCCACCAGCACAACCTCATCCTGAGGAGCGGCCGCCGGCCGCGTCTCGAAGGATGGGCAACAGACGTGGTGCGCGTACCCATGCTTCGAGACGGCTGCTGCGCAGCCTCCTCAGCATGAGGTCTTGGGTGGGGCTCAAGGCTTAGTTCAGGAACTCCGCCACCACGATATGGCCGTCCTTGGCCGGCCACGTGCGGGTCGGGATGGTCTCGTTGTTGAACACGGCCATCACCGTACGCGTCGGCGAGGCGTCGAAGGCCAGTCGTCCCATGGACACGCCGGGCACGCCGTCGTTGATGCCGGGCGGCACCTTGCCGTCGAGCGTGAACTTGTCCCGGCCGACGCCGAAATAGCCGCGCGGACGGCTCATGATCGTGACCGCACCGGCACCCTCGTCGGCCTTGGCAAAGGCCTGCGGTCGCAAATGCACCACGTCGCTCGAACGCAGGAACGGCGAACGGTAGGTGTGCGTGATCGGCAGGCCCGGCATGTGAAGGACGAATTCGTAACAGGAGTCGGAGCGGCCGACGAACGGTCCCCACACGCCGTCCTCGCCGGTCGTCTTGCGGTGCAGTGCCACTGCGCTCTTGCGCTCGCCGCTCCTGGAGTCGACTTCGAAGATCTCGACCTCGGCGCCGGCCGCGACGACGTTGGTATAGGAGCCTTCGGACATGCCGGTGACCTTGCCGTTCAAAATCGGCAGCGGCTCCTGGGCGATGAACATGCTGGCCGGCGGCTTGCCGGTGATGTGCTCGAACATCGCGGCAAAGGCCAGCTTGTTGAAGGCGACCTCGCGATGATCGAGTCCGTCCAGGATCACGTTGCGGGCGCCCCGCAGCTCGGAGGCGTCGTAGCTCACACCGGTCGGCTTGCCGGCGGCGCCGATGAAGCGGCCGTCGGGCTGCGAAAACTTGTCGTTCTTGTCGGACCGGATGGCCATCATCTCGACGCCGGGGATCAGGTCATTGGCGCCGTCGTTGAGGCCCTTGAGGAAAGGAAAGGCGCCGTTGAACTCGCTGCCGGGCAACAGGGTCTCGGAGATCACGATGCCCTTGTTGGGCGTGCCGCACAGCACGGCATGGCTCACCATGTCGGCGCCGCCGTTCCTCAGCAGCGCGCGGATGGCATTGCCGCCGCGCGACGAGCCGACGATCGCCACCTTGCGTCGGCGAGTCGCCTTGAGGACCTGCACGACGAAGGAGGTCAGCTCCTTCATCTGGTCCTCGGCCGAGGACCGGAACGGCTGGGGCTTGGAATCGTCGCTGCGAGCGTTCGGATAGATGAAGTCGATGGCGAAGAGCTGGTTGCGCTTGAAGCCGTTGGCCTCGAAGCGCCACAGGTTGTTGATCCAGAGGGCGCTCGAATCGCCGTTGCCGTGCACGAACACGACCGGCGGCGGCCCGGCCTCGGCCGCGGGCTGCTGACGGCGCGGCACCGGCTGGCCGAATGCCTGCGTGGAGAGCGCGAGCGTCGGCCACAGCACGGCGGCGCCGCCGAGCACAGCGCGGCGGGTCGGGCCTTTCCTCGAGGACCTCGGGCCCTTCGTCATCGCTCCCCCAAACAATCTTCCCCATGTTGGCAAATGCCGGACGCCGACGCTACGCTTGCCATATGTCCATTTGTTACGTCGACAGCCCGGTCGGCCGATTGGCGCTCGAAGCCGATCACGACGCCGTGACCTCGCTCCGCTGGGCCGGCGCCAGCGAACATGCGCACGAACCTTCGTCTTCTCCCGTCCTCGAGGAGGCGATGCGCCAGCTCGATCGATACTTCAACGGCAAGCTCGCGCGCTTCGATCTGCCGCTCGCCGCCCGCGGCACCGATTTCCAGAAGAGCGTCTGGAAGATGATGGTCGAAATTCCCTTCGGCGGGACCGCGACCTATGGCGGCATGGCGATGGCGCTGGGCTCCGGCCCGCGCGCCGTCGGCATGGCCTGCGGCCGCAATCCCATCCCCATCATCGTGCCCTGCCATCGTGTTTTGGCAAGCGGCGGCAGGGAAGGCGGCTTCTCGGGCGGACAGGGCCTGCCGACCAAGCGCAAGCTGCTGGCGCTGGAAGGCGTCGTGCTTCTTTAATGTGACACCTCATCCTGAGAGTCTGACTCGAAATGAATGCAGCTAAAACAAGAGACTATGAACAGCCCCGATAACCTCACCCTGAGGAGCATCGCGCAGCGATGCGTCTC
>JABMNB010000180.1 GCA_013205335.1 Rhodospirillales bacterium | reverse complement strand
GCTTCTAGACGCTTGACGGTTTCCGGCTTCAATCCGCCGTAGGCCAGTTCCTGAATCCGGTACGCGAGCCGGCTTTCAAGGAAACGGCGGTTGTAGGGCGGCGGCGGCGCGTCAAAGAGTTGTTGCCATTGCAGTTTCAATTCAGGGGTAGGCATCCCCTTCAAAGCCGCCACCCGTGCCAATACGCTGTCGTTCATCATCATGCCTTCTTCCGCTGCGGGGCGTTTGCATGACCGCTTCGGTGGGGCGGTAAGTCGACGAAACTGTCTCCACGGTCGGCAGATAAAGGACTGGCTTCGCGCGCATGAAGCCGGATCAGCCCGCGGGCCAGGATCTCGGCGATCTCGGCGAGGCGTTCGGCGGGATTCATGGCAGCTGGCGGCTGGGATGTCGGGCCGACTTGAGGGTCGTGCATGAGGACCGGTTGCAATCGGAGGTGGCAGTCGAATCCTAGCCGGAAGATCCGAAAGAACAAGCGATTCCAACGGCTTATAGAAAGAGAGAGAAAACCGACGTAAAGCTGCGTAAGATTACAGTTAAGACAGGTTGCCATTTGGCGCTGATGAGGACTGGTATGTTCAGGAGCCGCAGCCTAAGGCGCATCGAAATGCGCAGCTTCCCAATTTGCGGCATCGATACACCAATGTAGGCCGACGCCAGTGGGCCACCAACGTCTCGGGAAGCTGCCTGCCCTCCGATTGCTGCCGGAGATCATCCGGTATCTGGTGACATGTGGCGCGCCGACCGCAGCTCTCGTCGACCAGGTGACCGCGGTGGGCAAGGACGCGCTGAAGCTTGCCGTGAAGGACCCGGTGTTCATCGAAGCCCTATGGCTGCTCGTCAGGATCCCACAAGCAGCAGCGGCCGAAGGTTTTCAAAAGGAAATGCGAGAGCTCGGCCTACCGTCAGCAACGTCAGCCTCACTCATGGACATTCTGATCGCCTATGACAGTGCCCTAGAACGGGTGCAGCGGCAGTCACATTCCAATGCCACCGATCTCGGGGAAATGGCGCGGTGCGCCGGACTGTCGGCCTTCGGCGAAGCCATTCGAGATCGTCTGCCCAGCTTGTGGCCTCCAACGGCGGAAGATGTGCGGGCTTCGGTGTCAGCCTTGAAGGGTACGGAACAGTTCGCTGCAATGGCTCACCGCTTCTATTCGAATTTTGTCGAACGGGTCATCCACTATTATGTGGATCGCAATCTCCATAACATGGTCGGCATCGATCGGGTGGCAAAGTCGGTCAACGATCTTCGGATTTTCAATGATGCGATTCGGCGGCATTGTGATGAGGCGGCCCTCATCATGCGGGCCTTCGCCAAGGACTGGCTGGGGAAGAACCACTACAAGGATGGGAAGCAGATAACCAAGGACGACGTGCGTAGATTCTCCACCTATTCGGTCGAGAAAATTCGGCTCGAACTCGACCAGCGGAAAGGAGCATCGTGAAGCGCTTTCAGATCGCATGCGGGGTCTCGCAACCCTCTACCTCCGACACCATAGCCATGAACTGCCAAGGCGAGGGTAAGAACGTCAATCTCCGCATCGACTACATCACGCGCACGATGCTGGGCAACGTGCCAGACCTGTTGATCGATCTGTTGGAGGTGGCGGCCTACATCTACTGTGCAGATCAGCGCCTCGGTCGGGGTTCGGACAAGCTGACAAACTTCGGAGAGAATTGGCGCCGCAGCTTGCATTTCTCGATTCCAGTTCGGCATCCAGAGGTTTGGCAGCAGGACGATGTTCAGAAGCTCTTGGTCGAGACGCTAGGCTTCCTATCGGATGATAGCTATTCGTTCGATTTCCATAGGGCAAATGCTCCCGCTCAATCCAAGGAGTTGTACTTCTCCGATCTCATCGATGCATCGATGGAGCATGATGAGGTCGCAATGTTTTCCGGCGGGATCGACTCATTTGCCGGAGCCGTAGACGACATCGTGACCCTGGGAAAGTCCATTACCCTCGTGGGTCACTATTCTTCCAGCAAGGTTCGAAACGTCCAGAAATGCCTCATCGAAGGTCTCAAGCAGAGCGGCTTCGACCGAAAGGTTTCCTACATTCCCGTCTGGGTGACCAACCAAGGCGTGACGGCGAGAGAGTTCACACAGCGGACGCGTTCGTTTCTTTTCGCGTGCCTCGGTCTCGTAATTGCCAGGATGTCGGGCAAAGAAAGCTTCAGCTTTTATGAGAACGGAGTTGTCAGCATCAATCTGCCGCTCGCCGGCGACGTCGTTGGGGGGCGGGCAACCCGTACTACGCACCCCAAGGTTCTCCGGGGTCTGGAAGCCTTGTTTTCAACGCTTTTAGACTGCCCGATACAAATCCGGACACCCCTCCAGTGGTTGACGAAGAGGGAAGTCACCCAGAAGATCCGCGACGCTGGTATGTCCAACCTTCTATCGATGACGAACAGTTGTACCAGGCCGCGGATCTGGACTGAAACGCAGAAGCACTGCGGCGTGTGCTCACAATGCATCGATCGCCGCTTCGCCATCTTGGCAGCGGGCATGGAAGAATTCGAACCTGCAAAAAACTACATGCGCGATCTGCTGCTCGCTGACCGCAGCACCGACGACGACATGCGTATGGCGCTGAACTACGTATCTCTTTTCCAGCGAGTGGGGGCGACTTCGAAAGAGCGATTTCTGATCGACTTCCCAGAGGTAGTTTCAGCGCTCGACAAGTTCACTGGCCTTTCAGCCGATGAATCTGGAGATCGGCTCTATGATCTCTTCCAGCGACATGCGAGGGCGGTTGAAGCGGTGATAACCGGTGGCGTGACAAAGCACGCCCACGCCCTTTACCGAAATGAACTGCCGGCTGGGTCGCTGCTGGCGGTCTGCTTCAGCCGTGGTCATGTCGATGCGGCTCCCGCGTCCGACTACGACTCGCAGGCGAAGGCGTTTATCGATCGGCTGACCGCTCCTGTCCTCGAGTTCGCAATCGAAACTCGGAAGAAGCGCGTCCTGTTCCACGGAGGTCTGACTCTCGACGGCGCCAACTTTAAGGTCGTCGATGCGCTTCTCAAGAATTTCCGAGAGGCCAAGGCCGCGGGTATGGAGGTCTCGTTCCTACCTGCGACGAGTTTGTCGCAACATCTGGAGTGCAATGATCAATCCATGCGTCAGCAGGTGCGGCGGCTGCGGAAGGAACTGGACCCGCTGGTTGTCACGCTTGGTGTTCCGCTCGACCAGAACACATTCATCCAAAACAAGGAACGTGCCGGGTACCGCTTGAACCCGACCCTGCGCGAAATTGCCGTGGCCGATATCAAAACATACCTGCCGCCAACCCATGCGTGATCCTACCCGCGTCACAGAGTAATTCTCTGAACATCACACGCTCGCTCGCCAAGCCCCGGAAATGGGGGCTTTTTTTGTGGCTGCGCGTCACAAGAAAAATCAGCGTTGATCATATCGTCTAATCCGTAACCCGTTGAAAATACAGCCATATCCAGGCGCCTCGGCGCGGCTGGACAAAGTGCAAGGCACATCAACGGAGTGACCCATGTCGGTGAGGCACCTCACCCAGATAGAATTAGCCGAACGCTGGCGGATCAGCCCGCGCACCCTTGAGCGGTGGCGCTGGCTTCGCCTGGGACCGCAGTACCTAAAGATCGGTGGACGCGTCGTCTACTCGCTCGAAGACGTGCAGAGCTTCGAGGCCGCCAAGCGCACGGAGACCAGCCTGTGAGTGCGCTGGTGCAAGGACATGCGCGCGTCGCTGCCGGCGATTCATTCGTTCCGCCGGTCCGCGGCCGTGACAGGTCGAAGCGGAACTCTCGGGAGGCCGGACTGCGAATTGTCGTCAGCGACATCCAGTTCAGCGCCTGGATTACCCAAGCCGGCCTCGGTGACGCGCTGGTCTACCACCGCGGCCTGCTCGCACTCGATGCCAGCCCGCACGGCCAGACTTTCCAGGGACAGAACCGCAAGGAACTCGGCCGTGTCGCACGGCGCGCCTGGTGGGCGGCCGAGCAGGGGCTG
>JABMNB010000019.1 GCA_013205335.1 Rhodospirillales bacterium | reverse complement strand
CTTGAATCCACACCCTCACTTCGTTCGGGATGACACAATTGTTGGAATTGGCGCGGGTGCGCCGATGAAGAAAACGGTGTCATCCCGAACGCAGTGAGGGGGACCTTTACCTCAAGCCTCAGATCTTCAGGTCGCTGAAGAAGTCGTTGCCCTTGTCGTCGGTGATGATGAAGGCCGGGAAGTTCTCGACCTGGATGCGCCAGATCGCTTCCATGCCGAGCTCCGGATACTCCAGCACCTCGACCTTCTTGATCACGTCCTGCGCCAGGATCGCCGCCGGGCCGCCGATCGAGCCGAGATAGAAGCCCTTGTGCTTCCGGCAGGCGTCGACGACCTGCTTCGAGCGGTTGCCCTTGGCCAGCATGACCATCGAGCCGCCATTGGCCTGGAAGAGGTCGACGTACGAGTCCATACGGCCGGCGGTGGTCGGGCCGAACGAACCCGAGGCCATGCCGGCGGGCGTTTTCGCGGGGCCGGCGTAGTAGACCGGGAACTGCTTGAAATAGTCCGGCAGGCCCTCTCCGCGGTCGAGGCGCTCCTTGAGCTTCGCGTGCGCCGAATCGCGTGCCACGATGAGCGTGCCGCTCAGGTTCACGCGGGTCTTCACGGGATGCTTCGTCAGCACCGACAGCGTGTGCGCCATGCCCTTGTTCAGGTCGACCGAGACGACGGCGCCGGAAAGCTGGGTCGGCTCGACGTCGGGCAGGAAGTGCGCCGGATTGGTTTCGAGCTGTTCGAGGAAGACACCGTCCCGGGTGATCTTGCCCACGGCCTGGCGATCGGCGGAGCAGGAGACGCCGATGCCGATCGGCACCGAGGCGCCGTGGCGGGCGATGCGGATCACGCGCACGTCGTGGCAGAAATACTTGCCGCCGAACTGCGCGCCGATGCCCATCTGGCGCGTCAGCTCGAGCACCTTCTGCTCCATCTCGCGGTCACGGATGGCGACGCCCTTGTCGTTGCCCTCGCCCGGCAGGTCGTCGAGGTAGCGCGTCGAGGCAAGCTTCACTGTCTTGAGGTTCATCTCCGCCGATGTGCCGCCGACCACGATAGCCAGGTGGTAGGGCGGGCAGGCGGCGGTGCCCAGCGTGCGGATCTGTGTGTCGAGGAACTTGAGCAGCGAGGCCTCGTTCAGCACGGCCGGTGTCTGCTGGTGCAGATAGGTCTTGTTGGCCGAGCCGCCGCCCTTGGCGACGAACAGGAATTTGTAGGCGTCGCCGTCGGTCGCATAGATGTCGATCTGCGCCGGCAGGTTGGTGCCGGTCTGTACTTCCTTGAACATCGACAGCGGCGAAACCTGCGAATAGCGCAGGTTGGTCTCGGTGTAGGTCTTGTAGACGCCCCTGGCGATCGCGGCCTCGTCGCCGCCGCCGGTCCACACGGCCTGGCCCTTTTTGCCCATGACGATCGCGGTGCCGGTGTCCTGGCACATTGGCAGTATGCCCCCGGCCGAGATGTTGGCGTTCTTCAGGAGCTCGAGCGCCACGTAGCGGTCGTTGGGCGAGGCCTCGCCGTCGTCGAGGATGTTGCGCAGTTGCTGGAGATGGCCCGGGCGCAGCAGGTGGGAGATGTCGTGGAAGGCCGCGGCCGTCAGGGTGGTCAGCGCCTCGGGCTCGACCGTCAGCACGTCGCGGCCGTTGAACGTGGCCGTTCCGACGAAATCGGAGGTGAGCTTCCGGTAGGACGTCGTGTCCTCGTGGCTCGGGAACATTTCCTGGAACTGGAATTCGGGCATGCGTCTTCTCCTGGCGACCCTCGCGGGGCGCCGGTTTCCTGCCGCAGCGGCGTCGCGGCGTCTACCTACTTCTTTCGGAAGCTGTCGAGCTTGACCACCTTGGAGGCCGCGTCCTCGGGCTTGGCCGGTTCGGCGGTCGCCGCCTCGCCCTCGATCTCGGTGTCCTGACCCGCCTGAGCGGGCGTCGGAGGCCGTTTTTCCGGCACGGGCAGTGGCGTCGGTGCGGAAGCACCCTCCGGCCTGTCGGCGGTAACCTTGTCTCCAGTAGCCTTGTCGCGGCGATCGAACTGCAGGCCGAAGCGTACCGAAGGATCGACGAAGGCCGAGAGCGCGGCGAACGGGACCTTGATGTGCTCCTGACGCTTGTTGAAGCTGACCGTCACCTCGAAGGTCGTGTCGCTGATGATCAGGTCCCAGTACTGATGCTGAAGGACGATCGTCATCTCTTCTGGATATTTGGCGCGCAGATACTCCGGCATCTCGACGTCGGGATCGGTGCTGCGGAAGCTGATGTAGAAATGGTGCGAGCCCGGCAGCCCCGTTTCCGCGACCTGAGTGAGCACGCGTCGAACGACGCTGCGCAGCGCATCGTCGACGAGAGCGTCATAGTGAAAGCGATCGTTCATGGCCTGTCGGAAATTTCGTGAAAGCATCGACCTGCGATGCAGGAGAGTCAACGATGGCAATAGCCGTCAATTGCCGAGAAAGAAAGTGGGGTGTCTGAGGAGGAAAGTGGGGGGCTTCTGTTGCCCGGTGCCCCCCGAACCGCGCTTACGTCCGCTGTTTAGGCGGCAGCAGCGAGTGTAACGGTGTTATCGTTAGCACTTGTGAATGGCCCGTCACGGCGGAACCATACCGGGCAAAAACCGCGTCTTTACCACGCTCGTCGATCCTGGTTCGCCCCCATCGGTTCCGCCCGGAGGCGGAGAAGGAATGGTGGAGGCGCCGGGTACTGCCCCCGGGTCCGAAACGCTTATGTCACGCGGCGTTTATCGCCATAGCCGGTTTCCCGACCCGCCCTATATAGGCGCTTCCGCCGGCTTTTTGAAGGCGTCCCTCGGGCCTCATTTCCGAGCCGGGTGGCCGGATATTTCCCCATGGCCCAGCGTCCGCCGCGCCCATAAAGTCCGGCGCAAACAAGGACAACGAACCGATGCCCCTCTCGAGCGACCAGCAGGCTGAAATCGACCAGGCGCGGGCCGGCACCCAGCCGACCCTGCGGCCCGTCGCCCCGGCGCTGGAGGAGATCCTCTACCAGGCGCTGCCCGTGCTCGATCACGGCTTCGTCCGCGTCGTCGACTATATGGGCGACGATGCCGCCGTGGTGCAGGCCGCCCGTGTCAGCTACGGCCGCGGCACAAAAAAGGTGAGCGAGGATCGCGGGCTCATCAACTATCTCATGCGGCACCGCCACACGACGCCGTTCGAGATGTGCGAGATCAAGTACCACGTGAAGCTGCCGATCTTCGTGGCACGGCAGTGGATCCGCCATCGCACCGCCAACGTGAACGAATACTCCGCGCGCTACTCGATCCTCGACAACGAGTTCTACGTTCCCAAGCCCGAGCATCTGGCGGCCCAGAGCGCGATGAACCGGCAGGGCCGCGACGCCGTCCTGGCAGGCAAGGAAGCCGAGCGCGTCTTCAGCCTGCTGAAGAAGGACGCCGAGCTGGTCTACGAGCATTACCTGGAGATGCTGAACGAAGGCGAGGGCGGGGCGCCGCTCGACCCCGAGCGCTCCGGTCTCGCCCGCGAGCTGGCACGCATGAACCTGTCGCTCGGATTCTATACGCAGTGGTACTGGAAGACGAACCTCCACAACCTCATGCACTTCCTGTCGCTGCGAGCCGATGCGCATGCGCAGTACGAAATTCGCGTCTATGCCGAGACGATGCTCGATACGCTGAAGCGCTGGTGCCCGATCAGCCACGACGCCTTCGTGGAGTATCGCATGGGGGGCACGCATCTCTCCAAGACCGGCCTTGCCATCGTGAAGCGCCTGCTTGCCGGCGAGAAGGTCGACCAGAAGTCGAGCGGCCTGAGTGCCCGCGAGTGGCGCGAGCTGATGGTAGCTCTCGGACAGGCGACGTGATCCGCGACCCGGGCCGGCTGCGACTGCTGCGCGAGCGGTCGCGCGACGGCGCGGGGGTCGAGGAGATGAACGAGGCGGCGTTCGGTCCCGACCGCCAGCAGAAGACGGTGTACCGGCTGCGCGAGGGGGTGAAGCCGATCCCCGAACTCTGCTTCGTGGCGATCGACCAGAAGGACAGGATGGTGGCCTCGATCCGCAACTGGCCGATCCTGATCAACGACAAGTGGCCCGCGGTCATGCTGGGCCCGCTCGCCATCGCGCCGGAACTGCGCGGCCTTGGCTACGGCAAGGCGCTGATGTGGCATTCGATGGCGCAGTCGCGCATGCTGGGCCACAGCCGCATCATCCTGGTCGGCGATCCCGAATACTACAACCAGTTCGGCTTCCGCCGCGATCTCGCGCTGAACATCCAGCTTCCCGGCTGGGTCGACGACCGCCGCTTCCTCGCGCTCGAACTGGTCGCCGGCTCGATGATCGGCGTGCACGGCATGATCGGCAAATGGCGCCCCGGCTGGCGCCCGAAAAAGACCCGCAAGCGCATTTAGTTTTCGTGAGGATGTAGGTCCAATACTGACGCGTGCCCATCGCGAAGGTCCGTGTCTGGCCGCCCGGTGAGGTCCTTCGCTGCGCTCAGGACGACATTGGGCTACTGCACCACGATGTTCGGCGCCTTGCGGGCGCCGCGCTGGTTGGCGGAGAGCTGCTTCCACACGCGGCCGGCGATGTTCTTGTAGGCCTGCGCGTGGGTGCTGTCGGGTTTCGACACGACGATGGGATGGCCGCTGTCGGACGTGGTGCGGATGTCGAGATGCAGCGGGATTTCTCCAAGGAAAGGCACGCCCAGCTTGTCGGCTTCCTCGCGGGCACCGCCATGGCCGAAGATCTCCGAGCGCTCGCCGCACTTGGGGCAGAGGAAGTAGCTCATGTTCTCGACGATGCCGAGCACCGGCACGGCGACCTTTCGGAACATGCTGAGACCCTTGCGCGCGTCGACCAGCGCGATGTCCTGCGGCGTCGAGACGATGACGGCGCCGGCCAGGGCCACGCGCTGGGCGAGCGTGAGCTGGGCATCGCCGGTGCCTGGCGGCATGTCGACCACCAGCACGTCGAGTTCGCCCCATTGCACGTCGCGCAGCATCTGCTCCAGCGCGCTCGACACCATGGGGCCGCGCCAGATCATCGGCGTGTCCTCGGCCACGATGTAGCCGATCGACATGGTCTTGAGCCCGTACTTCTCGATCGGCTTCAGCATCTTGCCATCGGTCGACTCGGGCTTCTCCGTGACGCCCAGCATGCGCGGCATGGAGGGGCCGTAGATGTCGCAATCGAGCAGGCCCACGCGCTGGCCGTTGGCGGCGAGGCCGAGGG
>JABMNB010000179.1 GCA_013205335.1 Rhodospirillales bacterium | reverse complement strand
GATGTTCGACATCCTGCGCCCCAACGATCCCACGCCAGGCGCCCGCCGTTGGCGGACGGCCCATCTGGTCGTTCTCTCCATAGGCCTGCTCGCCGTGATCCTGCTGTCGATCGACGAGATGCTGTCGCCCCATCGGATAATCCTTCGTGGCGCGATCTGGAGCGTGACGTTCTTCTTCCTGGTCGAGTATGTGATCCGGCTCTGGGTGGCGGCCGAGATCCCGCAAATGGCTGAGATGCCCCCGCTCAGGGCGCGGCTGCACTGGGCGATGAGCCTGCCCGGCCTGATCGGCCTGCTGGCGATCACGCCTGCCGTCATGCTGGCCGGCGGCTACAGCATTATCGGCACCGATACCGCATCGATCTTCTGCATCCTCTGGATCATGAAGCTCGGCCTGCACGCGCCGGCCTTCGGCACGCTCGCACGCGTGATCTCCAACGAACGCGGGCCGATCGCCAGCGTACTCATCGTGTTCGCGATCCTGCTGATGACCGCCGCAACCGGTGCCCACATCCTGGAGCGGGCCGGCCAGCCGCAGGCTTTCGGCAGCCTGCCCAACGCCATGTGGTGGGCGGTGGTCACCCTGACGACGACCGGCTACGGCGACGTGGTGCCGGTCACCCCCGGCGGCCGCATCATCGGCTCCCTGTTGATGATCAGCGGCATCGCGGTGCTGGCGCTGATGACTGGCGTGCTCGCCACGGGCTTCGCCCAGGAAGAACGGCGGCGCGAATATCTTCGGGTCTGGGACCAGGTCGTGCGCGTGCCGATCTTTGCGTCGCTGGGCGTCGTCACACTCTCCGAAATCGTCGGCAAGCTGCGCACCCGCTATTACCCTGCCCGCGTCACGGTTCTGCGGCGGGGCGATCCGGGCGATTCGATGTTCTTCATCTCCAGCGGCGAGGTCGAGGTGCGCCTGCCGACCGGCGGCACCGTCCGCCTGACGGACGGCGCCTTCTTCGGCGAGATGTCCCTGCTCAACCGCCAGCCGCGCGCCGCCTCGATCGCCACCAGCAAGCCCACGACGCTGCTGGTCCTGTATGCCAGCGACTTCTACGAAATCGCTTCCCATATCCCCGCGCTCGCCGAGGCGGTGGAGAACGAGGCCAAGCGACGACGCGCGGAGAACCTGGAGCGGCAGTCGGGCGGTTCGTCAGCCGGTGGAGTAAAAGCGTGATCGAAACGGACCTGCTCGTGGTCGGCTCCGGAGCCGCCGGCTTCGCGGCGGCGCTGACGGCCGCTCATGCCGGCCTCGACGTGCTCATGGTCGAAAAAGAGAAACTTTTCGGCGGCACTACGGCTTATTCAGCCGGCGTCATCTGGATCCCCGGCAACCGGCACGGCCGCGCGCTCGGCATCGCCGATTCCAAGGAAGACGCGCTCACCTACCTGCAGCACGAGGCCGGCAACCGCCTGAACCTGGAACTGGCCAACGCCTTCCTCGACAATTGCAACCCGGCCGTGGAGTTCATCGAGAACAACACGCATGTCCGCTACGAAGCCGTGCCGATCTGGGCGGATTATCACCCGACCAAGCCGGGTGCCGCGCAAGGCGGCCGCTCCCTGTTGCCCCTGCCGTTCGACGGACGGCGACTCGGCAAGCGGTTCGACCAGCTGCGGGCGCCGCTGCGCACCATGATGGCGTTCGGCGGCATGATGCTGGGCCGCAACGACCTGCCGCACGTCTTCAAGATGACGCGCTCCGCCCGCTCAGCGCTCCATGTCGCCGGCATGACGGCACGCTACGTGGTCGACCGGCTGAACCACGATCGTGGTACGCGACTGACCAACGGCAACGGTCTGATCGCGGCCCTCGCCCTCTCGGCCGAAGAGCGCGGCATCGGGCTGTGGCTCGACAGCCCGGTCGTGGAACTCTTGCAGAGCGATGGTGCAGTTACCGGCGCGATCGTGCAGCGCGAGGGCAAACGACAGGAGATCCGCGCCCGGCGCGGCGTCGTGCTGGCCTGCGGCGGCTTTCCCGCGAACGACGAGCTGAAGCGCCGGTACTACGGCCATGTCCGTGACGGCCACGCCCATCGCTCGGCGCCGCCGCCGGGCAATCGCGGCGACGGCATCCGGCTGGGCCAGTCGGCCGGCGGCGCGATGGCAGAGGACGTGGCCCATCCCGCCGCCTGGGTTCCGGTCTCGTTGGTGCCACAGCCCGATGGCTCGACCTTGCCGTTCCCGCACTTCTACGAACGAGGGAAGCCCGGCTATATCGCCGTCGATCCGACCGGCCGGCGCTTCGCCAACGAATCGGCCTCCTACCATGACTTCGTCCCGGCCATGGTCGAGGCCTGCCGCGGTCGCGACGAGACGAACTGCTGGCTGCTCTGCGACCACCGCGCCATCCGGCGTTATGGCATGGGTGCCATCGGCCCCGCCCCGCTGCCGCTCGGCCCGCATATCCGCACCGGCTATCTTCTGGCGGCCGGAAGCTGGGACGAGCTGGCGGCCAAGACAGGTGTCGATGCAGACAGCCTGCAATCAACGGTCACGAGGTTCAATGCCAACGCCGCGCGGGGGGAAGACCCGGAGTTCGGCAAGGGCACCGACGCCTATCACCGCTTCAATGGCGATCCCACGCATCGGCCCAACCCCTGTCTGGCGCCGCTCGAGCACGGGCCGTTCTACGCCATGAAACTCATCCCGGGCGACATCGGCACCTTCCTCGGCCTGCGGGTGGACGGCCATGCCCGTGTCCTCGACGGTGCGGGGTCTCCTATTCGAGGCCTCTATGCCGCCGGAAACGACATGACCAGCGTCATGGGGGGCACCTATCCGGGAGCCGGCATCACCATTGGCCCGGCCCTCACCTTCGGCTATATCGCGGCCCGACACGCGGCCGCAGAAACCGCACGTTAGGCCCATCAGTAACGAAAGCCTTCACAATGTCGCTCATCACGCCCGTTATCCTCGTCGGAGGCTCCGGCAAGCGCCTGTGGCCGCTGTCGCGCGAGAGCATGCCCAAACAGTTCGTTCCGCTGTTGGGCAAGCAGTCGACGTTTCAGCAGACGCTGCTGCGCGTGGCCGACCGCAGCCTGTTCGGCAAGCCCGTGATCGCGACCAATGAGGCCTATCGGTTCATGTGCGAAGGCCAGGCCCACGAGATCGGTGTCGACATCGACATTCTGGTCGAACCGTCGCGTCGCGACTCCGGTCCCGCCATGGCCGCTGCCGCCGCCTATACGCGTGACCAGGGTGCGAAGGCCGTGCTGGCGCTTGCCTCCGACCATCTGGTGATCGGCGCCGAGGAATTCCTCGCCGGATGCCGCGAAGGCCTCGCCGCCGTCGAACGGGGTGGCATCGTCACCTTCGGCATTCCCCCGACGGAGCCCAAGACCGACTACGGCTATATCCGTCCCGGGACCGAGAAGATCGGCCCGGTGATGAAGGTCGCCGCCTTCGTCGAAAAACCCAATGCCCAGACCGCGATGCAGTACATTGCCGAAGGGCTGTTGTGGAACAGCGGCAACTTCCTGTTCGCGCCCGATCTGCTGCTGTCGGAGATGGTCCGCTTCGAGCCGGCGATGGCCGCCGCGGCCGAAGAGGCCGTGGCCAAGGCCAAGAAGATCGGTTCGACGGTGTTCCTCGACGCCGACGCTTTCGCCAAGGCGCCCGCCAAATCGATCGACTATGCCGTGATGGAACGCACGGACAAATGCTGGGTGGTGCCTGCCCGCTTCCGCTGGTCCGATCTCGGCACCTGGGACGCCCTGCTCGATGTCGGCCACGCCGACAGCGCCGGCAACGTGACCGAAGGGCCGGTCGAGATCGACCATGTACGCAATTCCTACATCCGTTCCGATGGTCCGCTCACAGCCGTGATCGGCGTCGAGGACGTCGTCGTGGTGTCGATGAGGGATGCCGTGCTGGTCGGCCATCGCGACAACCTTCCGCGCCTGAAGGATGTCGTGCAGCGCATGGCGGACGGCAAGCACCGCGCCGCGACAGAGCATGCCTTGATGCACCGTCCCTGGGGCAGCTATCAGGACATCGACCGCGGCGAGCGCTTCCGCGCCAAGCGGCTGACGGTCAAGCCCGGCGCCAAGCTCAGCCTGCAGAGCCACAGCCGCCGCGCCGAGCACTGGGTCGTCGTGAAGGGCGTTGCCGAGGTCACACTCGACGGCAAGATCATGACGCTGCACGAGAACGAATCGACCTACATTCCGATCGGCGGCGTCCATCGCCTCGCCAATCCGGGCACGGAACTGCTGGAAGTGGTCGAGGTTCAGACCGGCGACTATGTCGAGGAAGACGATATCGTCCGCTACGAGGACATCTACGCGCGGGTCTGAGCATGCTGTTCGGTGCACACCACGAGTGGGGCAAGCTTCGCGAAGTGGTGATCGGCATCTCGCCGGCCGAAGACTTCGTCGTCTTCCACGAGGAGTCCTGCCGCTGGCTGACGCCGGAGGGGCTCGAATTCAGCCGCAGCCACGCCGGACAACGCCTGATCGACGTCGATCCCGAAGGGGCGCACCGCATAGAGCGCCAGGTCGATGCGCTGGCCGAACTCGTGGCCCGCGAGGGCGTCACCGTGCATCGCCCGCAACGGCTGAAGGGCGACGAGCGCACTTTCCTCGCCCCGAACGGCGAAGGCGCCCAGCTCTTTGCGCGCGACGCCATGATTGTCGTCGGCAAACACGTGGTCGACGCCTCGTTGCGCCTGAAATGCCGCCAGCGCGAGCGCTATGGCCTTCGACCGCTCATTCAGAAAGCGGTGGCGACCAGGGGCGCCCACTGGTCGAGCGTCCCGCTGGGTTCGCCAGGCTGCGTCGACGGTCCCTTCCTCGAAGGCGGCGATACGCTGCTCAACGGTCGCGAGATCTATGTCGGCATCTCGGGCTGCGCGTCCGATCTCGCCGGCGCGGACTGGCTGCAGGCACTCCTCGGCGACGACTATCGCGTGATCCCCGTCGCCCTGAAGTCGCACGTCCTTCATCTCGACTGCGCGATGGCGCTGATCCAGCCCGGCCTGGTGATACATTGCCCGCAGAAGCTGATCGACGGGCTGCCGATGTCGCTGCGCGACTGGGACAAGATCGAGGTTTCCCCCGAGGAGGCAACGCTTCTTGCGACCAACGGCCTCGTCCTCGAGCCGGGACGGGTGATCATCGATGCCGACAACCGGCGCGTGATCGACGAGCTGCGCAGGCGCAAGATCGATGTCATTCCCCTGCCCTTCGACGGCCCTATCGCGCTGGGCGGCGGCCTGCGCTGCGCGCACCATCCGCTGCTGCGCGAGAGCGTGCTGGATTAGGTCCCGCGCTTGGGCGTGCGGTCGAATACGACCGGCTTGGGCTTGCTGAACAATTTCCTGATGTGGACACCGAGAGAGCGGACGACGGTCGCCACCTGTCCGGCGACGAACCGCATCAGGATCACGCCGAACTCGAGCGGTGGAATCTCGCCGCCACGGATGAAGTTATGCCCGGCGCGCAGGAAGGTCGTCGCGCAGACCAGGACCCACGCCACGGTTATCGCCAGCAGTGTGAGCAGCAGCGGCACCAGCGACGGCGCCAGCAGGCCCGCCAGGATACCCGAGACCACGCCCACCAGAAGCACCGGCTGGTTCAGCGCCATGCAGAGATGCAGCAGTGCCGCCAGCTTGGCCGACGGCGTGATGTCCCGGCTCTTCAGAATCTCCGGGAACATGCGCATCGAGACGTGGCGGAAGCCATCCTGCCAGCGCTGCTGCTGACGCAGCCAGGTCTTGGTGTCGGCCGGCAGTTCGCCCGGCACGCCCACGCTGGTCAGGAACAATGCGCGCCAGCCCTTCACCCAGCCGCGGTAGGTGAGATCGAGGTCCTCGGTGACGGTATCACCCTTCCAGCCGCCACCGGCATCGATGGCCGCGCGCTGCCAGATGCCGCAAGTGCCGTTGAAGGGCAGTGGATGGCCCGCCCAGCAGCGCGTTGCCTGTTCGATCCCGAGATGGGCGTCGAGCGTCACCATCTGCATCTCGGTGAGCGCATTCTCGTGCGGATTGAGGAAGTCGAAGCGCGCCTGGACGAACGCCGTCTTCGGCTCGGCGAAGAACGGCCGCATGCAGACGCGCAGGAAGTCGACCGGCGGAATGTAGTCGACGTCGAAGATCGCGAAGAAATCGTAGGGCGTCTTCTGCATCGCCTCGTGCAGCGCCCCACCCTTGTAGCCGCTGCGGTCGGTGCGCTGCAGCGCCACCACGTCGAAGCCCTTGGCGCGCAATTCGGCCGCGACATGGCGCACCATGTCGGCCGTCTCGTCGGTGCTGTCGTCGAGAAGCTGGATGTGCAGCCTGTCGCGCGGCCAGTCGAGGGCCGCCGCCGATTCCGCGCCGCGGCGCACCACCGGGCCTTCGTTGAAGGACGGGATCTGCACGACGACATGCGGTAGGTCCGCGTCGGGCGGCAGCGGCGTCGACAGCAGCATCTCCTCGCGACGGAGGCCCGCGGCTTTCAAGCGATGATGCAGCAGCACCATGTAAAGCAGGCTGCCGATGAAGGCGGCCAGCAGCACGCAGCAGACCGCGAATACGGCGCCGAAGACAAGGGCCAGGGTGGCTAGAATGGCCATCGAAGCTGCCTCAGATGCCCGTTTTGGGCGTGCGGTTGAAGTCGGTCTTCTTGCCGAAACCGGCGCTCACGATCGCCGTGGCATTGGCGACGGCGAGATATACGATCAGCACGGGCACGCTGGCAGCCGTGACCAGGTAGCGCGCCAGGCCGCCGCGCTTCAGGCGCCGGTAGGCCCCCCAGGTCATGCCGAACAGCACGACGAGCATACCGAACAGCCACAGCCAGAGGCCAAAACGGAAAAGGCCGAGCACCCGTCCATGGCCCATAATCGAGATCGCCAGGGCCACGACACCGACGACGAGCAGCGGAAAAATGAGCTGCTGGGCGAGCGCCACGGTGGTCGTGAGCTTGGCCTCGGTCGGCCACGCCGACTTCCAGATCGGACCCAGCAGCTTGCGGGCGACCTGTACGAAGCCCTTGGACCAGCGGCTCTGCTGGGCGCTGAAATCCTCGACCTTCTGCGGCAGCTCGCCGACCACATGCGCGTCCATCAGAAACACGCCGGTCCAGCCTTTCAGGTAGGTTCGCAGCACCAGGTCGAGATCCTCCGACAGCGTGTCGTGCGACCAGCCCCCCGCTTCCTCGACGGCGGCGCGGCGCCAGATGCCGCCGGTGCCGTTGAACTGGAACGGCACGCCGCGGCGGGCACGGATGTCCTGCTCCACGGCGAAGTGCGCGTCCTGCATGAGGCGCTGGGCGCGCGTCAGCCAGTTGCGTTCGCCATTGCCCCATTCGATGCGCGTCTGCACGAAGGCCGCTCGCGGATGGGCGAGCATCGCGGCCATCGCCTGCTTCAGCCATCCCGGCGGCGGCACGAAGTCGGCGTCGAACACCGCGACATAGGGTGCATCGTCGAGGGCGAGGCCGGCGGCCAGTGCGCCGGCCTTGAAGCCACCGCGGTCGCTGCGGCGCACATGATGGGCATCGATGCCGTCGCGGCGCAGGCGCGCCACGGCGTGGGCGGCGATGTCGGACGTGATGTCGTTGCTGTCGTCGAGGAGCTGGATCGTAAGGCGGTCGCGCGGCCAGTCGAGCGCGCCCATCGCGGCCATCGAGCGTTCCACCACGAGTGGCTCGTTGTAGACCGGGACCTGCACCAACACGCGTGGCAGCTCCTCGGGCAATGACGGACGAGCCGTCTCGCCGCGCGGCAGCTCGAACAGCCAGTAGACGAGGTAGAGGAAATAGCCCGCGATCGCGAACTGCGCCGCCAGGCACAGAAAGACGAGGAGATCGATCAGAAACAGCAGCATGCCGGGGCCGCCGCTCTCAATGGTAGTGGATGGGGACTTCGAAGCAGCGGCCGTCCTCGATGTGGAGGCGGCGCGAGGCGACGTCGAAGATGCGCTCGTCGTGGGTCGACAGCACCACGGCGCACTTGGCGCGCAGGGCCAGGTCCTTGAGCTGATCGACCACCAGCCGGCCCGACACGCGGTCGAGCGCCGAGGTCGGCTCGTCGGCAATGATGAGGTCGGGCAGCCCGATCATCGTGCGGGCGATGGCGACACGCTGCTGCTGTCCGCCCGACAATTCGTCCGGCCAGGCCGCCGCCTTGTCGCCGAGGCCCAGCATTTTGAGCAGATGCCTTGCCCGCAGCTCGTCCCAGTCGGGATCCGCGAGCGGCGTCGTCGAAACGCCGGCGATCACATTCTGCAACGCCGTCAGCGAGGACAGGAGATTGCGCTTCTGGAACAGAAAGCGGATGCGGTTACGCAGCTCGTCGAGCGCGGAGCCGCCCAGGCCCACGATGTCGGTGCCAAGCAGACGCAGCTTGCCCTCGGAGGGCTTGCGCATCGTGCCGAGAATGGTGAGCAGCGTCGTCTTGCCCGAACCCGACGGGCCGGTGACGATCACCAGCTCGCCCTCGCGGACCTGCATGTTGATGTCGAACAACACGTCGACCCGCTGCGGCCCCTCGCCGTAGTGGTGGTGGACGTCGACCGCCTCGACGACCGGTGGCCCGAAGCCCTGCGTGTCAGCGGTCATGGTCACTCGAACAGCATGATGGGGTCGACCCGCCACAGACGCCGGATGGCGAACAGGCTGGAGACGAGAGTCATGACCAGACAGGCGACCAGCGCCACGACCATTTCGCGCAGGCCCATCGTCATGCCGAGATGCATGGCCGCCTCGGTGGCGCCATAGACGAAGCGTCCGAGCGTAAAGGCCACCAGGAAGGCCGGCGTAATGATGGCCGCACCGATCTGGCCGATCATGAACAGGAAGAACCACCAGTCGTAGCCGAGACTCTTCAGGATGGCGTATTCAGGAAGGTAGAAGCGGATGATCTGGTATTGGGCGTAGTAGATGAAGACCATGCCGATCATCACGCCCATGACGAAACCCAGGTCGGTGATGTAGCCGACCGGCGTCTCGCGCGACCAGTAGATCCGCTCGCGCTTCTCGAATTCCCGAAGAGTGAGCACTTCGCCCCGCCCGGCGAGCGCGGTGTTGATTTCCTGGCGAACCACGTTGACGTCCGAGCCCTTGGCAAGCTGGATCGCGATGAAGGCCGGCCGTTCGGACCACCACGAGCCGAACACCTCGGCCATCGTTTCTTCCGACATGATGACCGAGCCATCGTTCAGCACGTTGGGGCCGAGCGCGAACGTGCCGACCACGAAGAGCTGGCGCAGCAGCCCCCGATTGTCGGGCGGCCCCAGAACCTGGAACTCCGGCTTGCCAGGGCCGACCTGCTCGGCAAGATCACCGAAATAGGGCCGAGACTCGCGGTCGTAGAGCATCCGGCGCGCCTCACGCAGGCGGTAGAGATTCTCGCTCAGGCCAGGCACGTCGATGGCGGGTCGCTCGACGTCGACGGCGTACCAGGCGATACGGCGCGCACTCTCCATTCCCTTGTGGGCGATCGACATGACGCCGAACCAGAAGGGTAGCGTGTTGGTAACCGCCGGATTGGCCGACAGGACGTCGGTCAAGGCGGCCGGCACCTCGGCGTGGAGCTGCAGCGACTTGAAGCCGTAGGGGACCATGACGAGGTCACCCACCACGGAACGGTGGAGCCGGATAGCCGAATCGTAGACGGCCCGCTCGATGCCGAGCTGTGCAAAGATCACCAGCAGGCTCGCGGTTACGCCCGCGAGCGACAGAAGCGTGCTGGTCCGCTGACGCTTGAGCTGCTGGGCCCCCAGAGGCATCCGTGTCGCGGTGACCGCGGCTGCCCGAACGCGGGCCAACGAGAAGTTGGGCCGCCACTGAAACCAGCGCCGCTGCCGCGGCCGCAGCGACGGACGGGCTGGCAGCGTGACGGTCATCAGAGAAAGGTGACGCGCGTCTCGCGGCCCAGGACCTGCGGCATGCTGGACGGGTCGTCGAGCTCGATCTCGACCTGCACCACGCGCGCGTCCGTGGAGGAACCGCCATCGGGCTCCATGCGCTGCATTCGCTTCACGGTCGGTGCGACGCGCGAGATCGTGCCACTGTAGACGGTCGAGCTGCCACGGAACGTCACCTCGACTTTGCCCCCTGCCGCAATGCGACCGACGTTCAGCTCATCCACGTCTGCGAGGACGCGGAGCTGCGACAGGTCGACGATCTTGGCGATGCCGTTTTGGGAAACGCGTTCGCCCTGGCGCGTATAAATCTGAATAACCATGCCGTCGAGCGGTGACAGCACCAGCGCCTGCTCGCGCGTGTTGCGCGCATTGTCGAGCTTCGCCTGGATGATGGAGATATCGGTGTCGATCTGCTGCAGATCTGTCTGCAGTGTCTCCCTCAGAACACGGAGCTTGGCGTGCTCCCGCTCGAGGCTCTGCTGGGAAATGCTCTGCTCGAGCTGTTTCTGATCCGGCGGCTTGCCGGAACGCTGCATCTCGAGGTTCTTGAGCTTGACCTCCTCGACGGTCGACTTGACCACGACTTCCTGCATGGCGATCTCCGCCGTGCGATAGCCGCTGACCATCGCCTGGCGCGCCTGCCTGGTCTTGGCGAGTTCAGCCTCCGTGGTCCGGACGGCGATGTCGGCCTTGGGGTAGTTGGACAGGACGGCAATGACCTCGTCACGCTTGACCTTCTGGCCGTCGGTCACCCGCAGTTCGATCAGCACGCCACCCCCGGCGGGGTCGCCGGCAATCAGCGCCGTGCCTGCCGGTGCGTCGGTATAGCCACGGGAGATCAACGGCGCCAAAGGACGCGGTCCGTCCTGGGCACTGCTGATCTGCCGGCTGGGCATCATCCACAGGGTCAGGGCCGCGGCAAACAGCAACGCGGCCAATCCTGCGGCGCCCCAAGTGAACTTTCTTACCTGCGCCATGATAGATAGTACCAGAAAACCCTCGGGCACGCTGCCCCTAGTTAGAAGCCCGTCGTAGTGACGATATTGCCTCTCGCGACGCCAACGATCGAGAACGTACGGTAGATTGATGTCAAGATCTTGTCGTACTCGTAGAGCGGAGCGTTCGTAATATAGACAACGTCCTTCGGCAGCACCGGGAATTGCTGGGCGATGAAAATGGACACCGGCTGGTAAAGATCCAGTCGGAAAACGCGAGCCCGGGCCAGGGGATTGTTCTGCAAATCCCCCATTCTGAAGACATAAACGCCCGTTTTGTTGGCACGCGCATCGTTCAGACCACCGACCATGCCCATGGCTTCGAGCAGGCTGATCGTATGCTTGGGCATGTCGACGTTGCCCGCCTTCACGACGGCACCCAACACCGTGAACATGCGGGCGTTGGGACGCACCACGATCTCGTCGTTCTTCTGAAGGCCGATGTCGCCCCCGGCCAGCAGATCGGAATATTGCGACTGCAGGATGATCTGGCCGTTGCGGCGCACGACGACTTCGAACTGGTTGGCGCCGACACCGTTGGGAGCCTGCCCGCCAATGCCGGCTGGGCCGCCGGCCTTGTTGATTGCCTCGACGACGCTGCGCACCCCTTCGAGCAGGGAAATCCGCCCGGGGTTCCTCACGTCGCCCGACACCATGACCGTATGGGTCCGGTCGGCCACGAATTCGACGATGACCTGCGGGTCCTGGGCCTTGCCGGACGTAGCAACCTGCTGCCCGACTTTCTTCTCGATCTGGCTGAGGTCGAGGCCAGCGACCTTGATCGTGCCGACGAAGGGCACGTTGATCGTGCCGTCATCGGTGACGCGCTGGACGCCGAAATCCGCGCCCGGCCGCTGAATGGTCGGGAAAATGCTGCCTTCGTAAGGCTCGAAGATTCGCACCTTGATGGCATCACCCGGCGCCACTGCGATCCGGGCTCCGGCCGACAGGTTGCTCACTGTGGAGGGGCGGTCGATAGCCGGCGCCTGACGATAGTTTACGATGGTCGTTGGCGTGAGATCGATCACGTCGAACGGCAATGCCTCGGTCGTCGTCGAGGCTGCGCCCCCCATCCAGGGGCCGTCGCCCGGCATCGCGGTACAAGCCGCCAAGCCAAGAACAAGGCCGAGGACAATGGCGGTAGGTCGCGCGGCAGCGCGCAGCCAGCTCCAGATTGTCAAATCCCAATCTCCGTCCGGAACTGTCGCCACGCTTCGCGCCGCGCCTTGTCCCAACTCATTGATACAGCTCTCAGACCGGAGTGTAGTTAACCCGTGGTGCCGCGCCGGTGCAAGCTTTCCCCGGTGGACGGCCTCGGTTCCCTCTCGAGCCTCGCCGCGGCCTCCTCGGTCGTCTCGGCTATCTCGAGCAGTTCCGAGAAGCCGCTGACGAGGAGGCAATCCCACGCCGCGCCGCTGAAGCGGCAGAAAACGATGCGGCCCTGCACCTTAGCCGCCTTGTGCAGGACGGACGCGAACGTGCGCACGCCGGCCGCGCTCATGTAGGTGACCTGACTGCCGTCGACGATGACGCGTGCGCCCGGTCCAAGGGCCGCCGCGAGCATCTCCTCGACGGCCGACACGGTCACGGAGTCGATCTTTGCCTGCAACATCACGGTGGAGATCGGTTGCCTGGTGCTTTTGCTCTTCATAAGGACTTCCCGGAGGCGGCATCCCTCGATGTATCCTCGACCGCCTCCTGGTGACCCCGCCATTGGCCGCCCAGGTCGGTGCCACGCCAATAAATGGCCCGCCCCGACAGCGCATTCGCGATAAGAACGGGGGCAAGAGCTTCACGGACCAGCGCCGCTGCCGCCCCGCGCATCCCGAACGACAGGCCGCGGCCCGTCATGAACCATTTCTCGGCCAACAGCCATGCGACGGTATGAATGGCCAGCGCGACGACAACCATCATCGCGCCCGCTCCCGAAAAGAGGAGCGCGGCGGCCCCTGCCGCCCCCGTGGCTGCCCAGCCGATCGCGGGTTCCCACAGGACGAGCGGCCAGACCGGCAGGCGCAGCCTCGTTCGCGCCCATCGAACCTGCCGCCGCCACACGGTCGACCAGGAGCGCACCCCGAGCGGCAGCCGCGGCATGATCTCCCCAAGACGAGTGGAGAGGCCCAGTTCGCGCACCGACCGCACGACCGAATAGTCGTCGGCGATCCAGCGGTTGAAGCCCCGCCAGTTGCCGATCCGTTGGAGCGTGTCGCGGGTCATGAGCGTGACGCCACCCGATGCAACGGCAAGGCCCAGCCGATCCGCCGCAAAGAGGAATTTCGCCTGGTGGCCGTCGATGTAAGCGCGCTCGATCTCGGCCGCAAAACTCTGCGGCGCTTCCGCCGCCTTGAGCGCGAGCACGAGCCCTGCCCCTGCCGACAACGGCGCCGCTGCGCGGCTCAGCTCGTCGAGACTGAGCTGGATGCCGGCATCGCACAGCGCCACGACCCCGCGGCTGGCCGCCTCGAGCCCCTTGCGCACGTTGTTCATCTTGGGATTGAAGGTGTCGTCGTTGCCGACGAGGATCGGTGCCTCGGGCCAAAGCTTCCTGGTCGGCGCCACTGCACCATCCCCGGCGTGGGCCACGCAGATCAACACCTCGGCCCCGGCCTCGGCGAACTGCCTCAGGACGTACACATAGGCCGCCGAGGCGTCCTCCGCGCCGGCCATGGGCGCCACGATGCTGAAATCACTTGCCTGGTGGCTGGCAGATACGGCCCGCCGGGGCGACCGCGCCAGCGCGGCACTTGCCCACTGGATCGCCGAGCCGAGCGACCACCAGCCGAAGCCGAGCCACGCCAGGATGCCCGGCTCCATGCCGCATCACTCGCCCGCAGTCGCGGGGCGCTTGTTTCCGGAGGAGAAACGCTGGACGTCGTCTTTCTCGACAAGCAGGGCGCGATGATAGGAGCGGATGACGTCGTTGGGGTCGCCCTGCTCGCGGATGCGCCCCTCTTCGATCCAGATGGCGCGGTCGCACAGGCGTCGCACCTCGGCCATCGAATGCGAGACGAAGAGCAGCGTGCCAGTTTTGCGGAAGTTGTCGATCCAGTCGAGGCACTTGCGCTGGAACGCCGCGTCACCGACCGACAGCGCCTCGTCGACCACCAGGATCTCGGCTTCGACATGGGCGCAGATCGAAAAGGCCAGGCGCGTGCGCATGCCCATCGAATAGTGCTTCACCGGCTGGTCCATGTACTCGCCGATGCCGGCAAATTCCGCGATCGAATCGAACTTGCGCAACACCTCGCCACGCTTGAGGCCGAGCACCGCGCCGCCGATGAGGACGTTCTCGCGGCCCGAAAGCTCCATGTCGAAGGTGGAGCCCAGCGCCAGAACGGGCGCTATGCGGCCAGTGACCCTGAGTTCGCCATGGCTGGGGAGTGTCATGCCGCAGACCACCTGAAGCAGGGTGGACTTGCCGCAGCCGTTGCGGCCCAGGATGCCGATGCTCTCCCCGCGCTTCACCTCGAGGCTGATGTCACGCAGCACCCAGAACGGCTTGAAGTAAGCCTTCCACCAGCCGAACAGGACCTGTTTCAGCCAGTCGTTGCGGTGGGCGTAGAGCTGGAAGGCCTTGCCGAGGTTCTTCGCCTCGACGACGACCTCAGAGGACGTCGACGATGACATTCCGATACCTGTCAAAGAACCAATAACCGAAATAGAAGCTGAACACCGAGACCAGCAAGGTCCAGCCATAGACGATCATGTTGGGCAGCTTGCCGAACAGGACCACGTCGCGCATGACCTCGACGAAACCGGTGAGCGCATTGGCATAGATCCAGAAGTTGTACGGCGCCGGCAGCCCGGTGTGGGAGTAGAATATCGGCGTCGCGAACATGAACAGCGGCACGATGGTGATCATCAGGTAGCCCGCATCACGCGTGAAGGCGCCCAGCGCCGCCAGGAACCACGACATGCCGATCAGGAACGCCATGAACGGGATGAAGATCAGCGGCACCAGCAGCACCGTCCACGGCAGGGAGCCGGTCATTGCCAGCTGGAACAGCAGCATCACGGCACCGGAGATCAGCGTGTAGGCGGTGGCGCGCAAGGTCGAAATCACCGGCAGCATGTCGCTGGGGAAAATCGTCTGCTTGATGAAATGGGTGTATTCGTGAAGCAGCATCGGCGCCCGGAACGCCATCTCCGAGAAGAAACTGAAGACGATGAGGCCGCTGAAGATGAACAGCGAGTAGCTGACCTGCTTGCCGTCGGTGCCGTCGGCCACCGGCAGGGAAAGCGTCGTCGTGAAGGCAAAGGTATAGACGGCGATCATCAGCAGGGGCGCAATGATCGCCCAGATCCATCCGGCGATCGATCCCTTGAAGCGCTCGCGCACTTCTCGCCTCAGGATGGCGGCGATCAGGTCGCGATGCTGCAACATCCGGACAAACGGCTTCATGACGAAGCCGATGAGGCGCTCGATTGGACCGAGGTTCTCGACCACGATCTGCTTGCCGTTGACGACTTTCACCGACGGCATGAGCCGTTCTTCTCCCTCTTGGGTCCAGTGGTGAGCCCGGTGGGGTACGATCCCACGACCCTCTGATTAAAAGTCAGATGCTCTACCGCTGAGCTACGGGCTCGTCCCGGTAACGCACCGCGGGCCTGTCCACGGCGCGGCGCTCGTATAAAGTGCGCGGGGCCCACGGTCAACGCGTCCCTCCCCGCTTCACTTTTTCGCGAATTTTGCTTTCAGTCGCTCGAAAACCCTCTTGGACACGAATTGCGACGTGTCGCCGCCCAGACGCGCAATATCCTTCACCAGGGAAGAGGCGATGAACTGGTGCCTGTCCGACGCCATCAGGAAGATGGTTTCGATCGCAGGTTCCATGCGCGCATTCATGTTGGCCATCTGGATTTCGTACTCGAAATCCGAGACCGCCCGCAGCCCGCGAATGATGAGGGATGCGTTCACGTCCCGCGCAAAGTGGATCAGGAGCCCCTCGAACGGCACCACCTGGATACGCTCGCGGTCCGCCTGGGGAAAATCCGCGATGTCTTCCTTGATGATTTCGATCCGCTCCTCGAGCGAGAACAGCGGTCCCTTGCCCACGTTGATGTGGGGCCCGATCACCAGCTTGTCGACGAGCCGCAATGAGCGGCGCACCACTTCCATGTGCCCGCTCGTGATGGGATCGAACGTGCCCGGATAAACCCCGGTGCGTTCTACGGCCATGTCTCCCCCTTGTTCGCAGACTGCGACGGCGAAGTCTTAGCGACACGACTGGTCCTTATCCACCGTTTGTTTCGGAACTTGGCCCGGAAACTGGCCCGGAACCTGGCTCGGAAATGGCCTCGCTGATCGGTTCGGAATTGGCATCGCCGTTCCCACCGCCGTTTCCGGCATCGTCCTCGCCGATACGCACCGCCGTGACGACGCGCTCGCCCTCGCTGACGTTGACGATGCGCACACCGCGCGTCGCCCGTCCCGCGATGCGGATTCCATCCACCGGACAGCGGATCAGCGTCCCGCCGTCAGTGACCAGCATGATCTCGTCGGTATCCAGCACGGGCAGCGCCGCGACGATCTCCCCGCCCTTGGCGAGGTTCATCAGCTCCACGCCCTTGCCGCCGCGACCGGTCACCCGATACTCGTAAGCCGACGTGCGCTTGCCGAAACCCGACGAAGCCACGGTGAGCACGAACTCCTCCTTGGCCTGCAGCTCCGCAAAGCGCTCGGGCGAGAGCGTGGTGGCCGGCGTCGCCGCCTCCTCGCCCGACGGAGCCTCCTCTTCGACCGCATCTCCGGCTTCCGCCGCATTCTCGGCCTGGCGGAGCGCCCGGGACTGACGCAGATAGGCGTCGCGATCCTCGGTCGGGATTCCCTTGCCGCCATCGACCAGCGACATCGAGATCACCTCGTCGCCCTCGGCCAGCGCGATGCCCCGTACGCCCGTCGAGGCGCGGCTCTGGAACACGCGGACGGTCGAGACCGGGAAGCGCATGGAGCGACCCTGGCGCGTCGCCAGAAGCACATCCTGCTCTTCCGAGCAGACGCTGACGCCGATCAACCGGTCGCCCGCATCCTCGCCCTCGAACTTCATCGCGATCTTGCCGTTCTGGTTCACGCTGGTGAAGTCGCTGAGTTCGTTGCGGCGCGCGAAGCCGCGCGCCGTCGCGAACATCACGTTGAGCGTCGACCAGCTCGCCTCGTCCTCCGGCATCGGCATGACGGCGCTGATGGTCTCGCCTTCGCTGAGCGGCAGCAGGTTCACGAACGCCTTGCCGCGCGCCTGAGGCGCACCGAGCGTCAGGCGCCAGACCTTGAGCTTGTAGACAATGCCGCGGCTCGAGAAAAACAGCATCGGCGTATGCGTGTTGGCCACGAACAGGCTCGACACGAAATCGTCCTCGCGCGTGGCCATGCCCGAACGGCCCTTGCCGCCACGGCGCTGCGCGCGATAGGCCGACACCGGCACACGCTTGACGTAGCCGCCGTGCGTGACCGTGACCGCCATGTCCTCCCGCTGGATCAGGTCCTCGATGTCCTGCTCGAATTCGTTGTCGAGGATCTCGGTCCGGCGCGGCGTCGCGAACTGTTCCTTGATCACGAGCAGCTCCTCGCGCATCAGCGCGAACAGCTTGTCGCGATCCCCCAGCAGCTCGAGATAGCCCTCGATCAGCTTCGCCACCTCGGTCAATTCCTCGGCGATCTTGTCGCGTTCGAGTCCGGTGAGGCGCTGCAGGCGCAGATCGAGGATGGCACGGGCCTGCGCTTCGGAAAGCTTGTAGGTGCCCTCGGCCGAGACCTCGCGGCCGGGCTCGGCGATGAGTTCGATCAGCGGCGCCACGTCGGAGGCCGGCCAATCCTTGGCCATCAAGGCCTCGCGCGCCACGACCGGATCGGACGAGCGGCGGATCATCGCGATCACCTCGTCGATGTTGGCGACGGCGATGGCGAGACCGACCAGCACGTGGGCCCGGTCGCGGGCATGGTTCAATTCGAACTTGGTTCGCCGGGTGATGACCTCGGCACGGAAGCGGATGAAGGCCTCGAGCAGTTCCTTGAGGTTCATCAGCTTCGGACGGCCGCCATCGAGCGCGAGGGCGTTGACGCCGAATGTCGTCTGCAGCGGCGTGTAGCGGTAGAGCTGGTTCAACACCACGTCGGCCATGGCGTCGCGCTTCAGCTCGATCACCATGCGCACGCCGTCGCGATCGCTTTCGTCGCGGACCTCCGAGATGCCCTCGACCCTCTTGTCGCGGACCACCTCGGCAATGCGCTCGTGCAGGCGCGCCTTGTTTTCCTGGAAGGGAATCTCGGACACGATGATGGACTCTCGGCCGCCGCGTCCTTCCTCGATGCGGGTCTTGGCCCGCATGACGATCGATCCGCGGCCCAGCTCGTAGGCCGCACGGATCCCGTTGCGGCCGAGGATGGTCGCGCCGGTCGGGAAATCCGGACCCGGCACGTACTCCATCAGCTGCGGCACCGTCAGCTCGGGATTGTCGATCAGCGCACAGCAGGCATCGAGCAGCTCGCCGAGATTGTGCGGCGGGATATTGGTCGCCATGCCGACCGCAATGCCGCCGGCGCCGTTAACGAG
>JABMNB010000178.1 GCA_013205335.1 Rhodospirillales bacterium | reverse complement strand
GCTGGGGCCGGCCCAGCCGCGGTGCACGACGTGGTACGGCGCCGGCGCCTGGCCGATGTTCTCGCAGTCGCTGCACGAGAACTTCTCGCGCACCGTCTGGATCACCTTCCACTGGCGGGGGATGACCTCCAGCGTCTCGGTGACGTCCTCTCCGAGCTTCGACAGGCGCGTGCCGCCACAGCAGGCGCAGGCCGTCGGCCCGGCAACGATCACCCGCTCGCGCGGCAGATGTTCGGGGAACGGCTTGCGTGCCGGGCGCTTGCGGGTGAAGGCCGCGACGGTCGTGGTCCTCGCCACCGCGTTCTCGGCGGCCAGCTCATCCTCGGTCGCCGTGGCTTCGAGTTCCTCGAGCTGCAGCTCGAGCTGGTCAAGCAGCCGGGCGCTGCGCTCGGAACGCTGGCCGAAGCGATCGCGGTTGAGCTTCTCGATCCACAGCTTGAGGTGGGCGATCAAAGCCTGGTCGTCGGCGACCTTGGCCCGCAGCGTGGCAGCTTCCGCCGTCACCGCCACGGCATGCGCACGCGCTGCGACGAGCAGCCGCTTCAGGCTCTCGGTATCATCGGGCAGGAGATCGATCGACGTCATCGTGTTTACACAAGAGCACAGACGCGGCGGCTTGTGGTGAACTCGATGCGTGCCGATTCAATCCGTCGCACCGGCGTTTGCGAAGCAAAGCGCCCTCAGCCCGCCAGCTCCGGCCGCCACGTTCGCTGCGGATGGCGCCAGTCGATCCCTTCGAGCAGATAGCCGAGCTGTCCGGGCGTGATCGTCACCACGCCATCCTTCGTCGATGGCCAGACGAAGCGTCCTCTCTCCAGGCGCTTGGCGTAGAGCGAGGCGCCCAGCCCGTCGTACCAGAAGATCTTGATCAGCTTGCCGCTCTTGCCCCGGAAGACGTAAAGATCGCCGGCATGCGGATATGTGGCGCGCCACATATCCGCATTTATGTGTCGGGCGTGGATATGTGGCGGCGCGGCTAAGCAGCCCGTTACTCAACGGCGTCCGAGGGCCTTGCCGCCACATAATATTTAGGCGCGTTCTCCTTCGGGCTCAGGATGTCCCTGGCACGCCCATTGGGAGAGCGCGCGATGTTGGAGCATTATTTCAAGTATCCGAGGGTGCTAAGGCGGCTTCGCTGCGGAGCGCTTGGTAAGGAGATGGATCGCATTGCGGCGTATTTCTTTGACACCGGTTACAAGCACGCTTCGGCCAAGATCTATATCGGTCGACTGGGCAGATTCAGTGACTTCGCAGCTGGCAATGCCCAAGCGGCGCCGATCGATCAGGATGTAATTAATCGGTTCGTACACAGCTTGCGAACGGCAACGCCCCGTATCGCCGCGCGAACAGCGATCGAGCACGCACGTCGGATTGTGCCCGAACGGTTTTCAACTCTGCACTGCTGCACGACGCCGGATCCTGACGGCCCATTGCTTTCCTTCTACTTGGATCATCTGCGCCAAGTGCGGGGCTTGGAGTCCAAGACCTGCGAAGGGCTCGTTTTGCTCGCACGACGGATCCTCGCGTGGTGGCGCGTCCACGCCCCGGATCAGTCTCTCGCCGCGATGACGGGCGAGCATGTGCTCGCTCTCGTTCAGCATCTCCTGTTGTTATTAACCAACGATTACACGCGATCATCGACCACCTCATATACCCGCACATTCTTCCGGTTTTTGCGGTGGTCCGATCTCAACAGCCAGGATCTCGCCCGGTTCGTTCCTCGAACACCCTGTTGGCGGCTGGCACACCTGCCGCCACGGCTCGCGTGGGAAGATATTCGGCGCGCCATCGATGCGATCGACGTGACGATGCCGTCGGGCGTGCGTGACCGCGCGCTATTGCTCCTGCTCGCCACCACCGGATTGCGCAACAAGGAGCTGAGATCGCTTGAGCTTCAAGACATCCGCTGGCGTACCGCTGAGGTACTCGTGCGCCGAACCAAGGCAAGGCGCGACCGGGTCGTGCCGCTTTTGCAGGAAGCCGGCGCGGCGCTCGCAGACTACGTCCTGCATGCCAGGCCAAAGACCAGTAGTTCTCAAGTGTTTCTGTCCTATGCGCCACCGCCGCGCCCATTCAAGTGCAGCACCTCCATTTCGAGAATCGTGCGTTCTCGATTGGAGCGGAGCGGGATCGAGCTTTCTCGCGTAGCCGGTGCCCATCTGGTGCGTCACAGCTTGGCGACGCAACTCGTCAGACAACGGCGCCCGATCAACGAGATCGCGGACCTCCTGGGTCATCGGAGCATCGACACAACCGCCATATACGTGAAGGTGGCGGTGCCACAGCTAACCGATGTTGCGCTCCCCTTCCCGGGAGGGGCATCATGAGCGCCTTCGCAAAGATATTGGCCGAGAAGATCGAGCGCTACATCGCTCTGCGCCGCTCGCTCGGCTACTCGTTCAAGAAGCAAGCCGCCACATTGCGCGCTTTGGCGCAGTTTGTGGAGACCGAGCAGCTGGATGGCCCGCTCACCCGAGGCATGGCGCTCAATTTCGTCCTTTCGTGGGATGGGACGACTAACGGCCGCGCCATTCGTCATGGGGTCCTGCGTCGCTTTTACGAGTATCTCGCTATCTATGACGCGCGGACCGAGGCGCTCGATCCTCGCGCACTTCCTAGGTCCCGCGCGATCCCGCCGCCGCGCATCTTGAGCGACAGTGAGCTCGGATCGCTCATGTCGGCGTGCGGTCGCGTTTCGCCCGGATATCCCCAGCGGGCAATGACGTTGACGGTGCTGGTCGGAGTACTGGCGAGCACCGGCTTGCGTTCCGGCGAAGCGCTCCGCCTGGATCGCGCCGATGTCGATCTCGTCGATGGCATCCTGCACGTCAGGAAGACCAAGTTTCGCAAGGATCGTCTGGTTCCGGTCCACGCCACGACGCTGGCTGCGTTAGGCCACTACGCGCGGCATCGCGATGCGGCGTTTCCAGCGCCGAAGGATTGCGCATTTTTCCTCAGTTCACGTGGCGGTCGGCTATCGCCGGCTGGGCTCGGTCAGGCGTTCGGCGCGGCCTGTGAACTTGCCGGCCTCGACAGCGACAAGCGTTTGAGGCCGCATGATCTGAGGCACCGTTTCGCCGTCACACGTCTTGCTGTTTGGCATCGTGAGAGGGCCGCCGTGCAAGCGTTGTTGCCCTTGTTGGCGACCTACCTCGGTCACGCCCACTACACCGACACCGCATATTATGTGAGGGCCACGGCCGAGCTGTTGGGAATGGCAGCCGATCGCGCTTTCGCCGATGGAGGTGTCTCATGAGCGCACATCCATCGCTCGCGACGCTGCTGGAGTCGTTCTTCCGCAGCCGGTTGACCAAGCAAAGGAACGCGAGCCCCTCGACGATCGCCAGCTACCGCGACGCCTTGCGCATGCTCATCCTCTTCGCCGCCCAACGCACCGGGCGCAAGCCGTGCGCATTGGCGGCCGAGGATCTGGACCGCGATCTCATTCTCGCGTTTCTGGACGAGCTTGAGAAGAAGCGGAAGAACACGATCCAGACACGTAATGCGCGCCTGACGGCGATCCGGTCGTTCTTCCATCATGTGGCGGTGAACGATCCTGCGTCACTCGGTATCGCGCAGCGCGTCCTCGCCATCCCGATCAAGAAGTCGCACACAGAGGTGACCCATCATCTCTCGCGGCACGAACTTGACGCCCTCATTGACGCTCCCGATCAGCGAACGCCGCGCGGGCGCCGCGATCGGACATTGCTGCTTTTCCTAGGGCGCACGGGCGCGCGTATTTCCGAGGCCCTGGCCGTCAATGCCGGCGATCTTCAGTTGGACCGCCCGCGACAGCAAGTGCTTCTGCATGGCAAAGGCCGCAAGGATCGGATCGTGCCGATCCCCGACAATCTCGCCAAAGCATTGAAGACGCTGATG
>JABMNB010000177.1 GCA_013205335.1 Rhodospirillales bacterium | reverse complement strand
CACGTGTTCGATGTGACGAGGCCGCGGGCGCGGATGATGTCCATGCCGCCGGAACGCTCGGAGCGGATCAGTTCGACGCTGGTCACGAACATGACCGGGAAGGGACGATTGCCTTCCGGCGACGGCGCGCCGCCGCCCGGCGGCGGTCCGGCGTCCTTCGGCGTCGAAGGCGCAGCCTGCGGCGCCTGCTGCTGCGCGTTGGCGGTGAGACCGCCGAATATCGCGCCGGCAGCGACCAGGGAGGCGAGGGCGACGAGCTTCGTACGGTTCATGGTTTCCTCGATGGCTAGGCGGCGGCGTCGCCACTCGCGATAGGTGAAAGGGAATGGGTGGCCGGCGGGGCGACTGCGGCCGGGCTGCGCTCGAGGCGGTCGTAGGCTTCGAGGATCAGGTCGGTCGGTACCATCTGGGTGAGGGTGCAGTAGGACGTCTCCGTACCCGTGAAGCTGCCGTTCTCGAACAGCTTGTTCACCGGGGCGCCCCCGCCGCACACCGAGAAGTAGTCGCAGGATTTTCTGCAGGCCTCCACGCCGCTGCAGATGTCCCGGTAGAGAGGCGACGCGAGGCATGTGTCGCGAATCTCGGAAAGCGACTGGAAGTTGATGTTGCCCAGGAGATAGTCGCGATAGTCAGGATTTTTCAGCCCGAGCAGTTCGGGCGAGAAGCTCGAGACGTTGCCGTGGCTGTCGACGTTCAGCATGGCCAGCGGCTCGACCTGAATGTTGCGTGCTGGCACGCCCTCGGGACGGAACATGCGCGGCAGAGCGAGATCGATCTCACGCAGGAACCTGATACGGCCGCTCTCGCGGGCCAGGTGCCAGAAGCGGCGAAGGAACGCGGCGTAGCGCCTGCGCAGTTCGGGGCCGCTGAAGAGGCTCGAGACGTGATCGCCTTCTGACTCCTCGACGTTGAAGCAGATCTGATCGATGCCCTCGGACAGGTAGAAATCGAGCAGCCCTTCCGGCTGGTCGAGGCTGGTATGCGACAGCACCGAAATCACGTGAAACGGCACGCCGTTTTCGCGCAGGCAGCGGATGCCGGCGATCGTCCTGTCGAACGTGCCCTTGCCACTGCGGCTCTTGCGGTGAAGGTCGTGCAGCTCACGCGGCCCGTCGAGGCTCACGCCGACGCCGACGTCCCAGTCCTTGAAGAGGGCGCACCAGGCCGTATCGATCAGAGTGCCGTTGGTCTGGAAGGAATGTTTCACGTGAACGGAGGCCGGCCGCATCCGCTCGATCGTGGCGAAGGCCTCGCGATAGAAGGAGACCGGCACTACGAGCGGCTCGCCGGCATGCCAGATCACGGTGATCTCGGGGCACGACCAGCCCGACGCGAATATCTGCTCGAACAGCCGCGTCACCGTCGACTGGGCGATGACGTGCTTGTTGGAGCGGTCGGGCAGATAGCAGTAGGTGCAGGCGATATTGCAGAAGGCCGTCGGCTGCACGACCACCATCCCGATTTCGGGGGTGGCGGTCATGATCACCAGTTGTGCCAGCCGTTATGCCAACCGCCATTGCCCCAGCCGCCGTTGCGCCAACCACCGTTGCGCCAACCGCCGTTGCCCCACCATGCGAGCATCTGCTCGGGATCGACGACCACGAAGGGCTCGCCATCCTTGCGATGCTGTTCGAGGGCGCCTGATACGTCGTTACGAAGCGACTGGAGGCGCTGCGCGACCGAAGCCTTGTTGCCTTCCGGTTCCGCGACGGTCGTGGCTGAAGCGTCGGCGGCTGCGAGGCCTACCGACAGCCCCAGTGCACCGCACGGAAGGAGGCGGGCCAGTGTGGGCAACGTACGACGGTTTTGCGACATGTGATCTCCCCCGAAGAACACTACGTTAGGCTGACCTGCGATCGGTTCGCAAATTAAAAAGCGACGGCAAAGAGGCCTTCAGAGCGTGTCCTCCTTGAAGTCCGAGGGCGATACCCCATATCTTATTTGTCCCAGCGATCAGACTGATCGGGGGCGTCCGCCGGGGTGAGCCACGGACGTAATGGTGACCGGACGGCGGATACTCGAGCCCCGCGCCTGAAATGGTGGCGGGGCTTTGTATTTTCGCGATTTGTATCGCCGCCTCCGTGAACCATCGTGCGGCTTGAATGGTTCGACGGCGGGCAGAGGTGCCCCGATGGCAGTCCCATGCCGATGGACGCCCGTAGCAGAATCGGCGTACGCGCCAATCCGGTTCGTAACCTGGCTGCAGAACGATCGTTATGGATGTGTCCGACGTTGCGTGTTCGCTCCCGCGCTCCGCTAGCGCGAGGTGCCACGACCACGTCGTCCGCCCAGCCGGCGTCCCGGCAGACGCAATCCCCCCAGGTGGCAGGGTTTTTGCGGGAAACTGTCGGACAGGCTCGACGCACTGATCGCCGCCAAGCGCATCTGGAACGTCCGTGGCGTGCTGATCGTGCGGGACGGCAAGCTGGTACTCGAACGCTAGCCCCGACCAGGCGCGCGGCCGGGCCCTCGGGACTGTCTCTTTCGGCCCCGAGACGCTCCACGATCTGCGCTCCGTCTCGAAGAGCATCGTCGGCCTGCGCTATGGCATGGACATCGTGGTGGCGGTGACGACCGGCAATTGCGACACGCCGGATCAATGGGTTCCGCCGCTGCGCGTGTTGCGCGAGGCCGTTCTGGTGAGTTTGACGTAGGCTCGCCGCCTAACGCCGCGTGAACAGAAGGTCCTGCTGGCGCGTCGGCATGGCAACGACGCGTTGCAGCCTCGCCGGCCGGCGCCAGCGCAGATACCATTCGAGTTCATACTCGTTATCGATCGCCCAAGCGCTGAATCCGGCGGCGCGCATCCGATCGAATACGTCCCGCCAGGCTTCTAGATCGTCATCGGGAGTAGCCTCGACCACGATGTCCATCGTCGCCGGATAGATCGAGAGTCGTTCCAGAAGGTGGCGCAGGATCGGCGCCTTCGACATCCATCTTGATGAGCCGAAGCCGCGAGAGTTCATCCGGCGTCAGGATCTGCTCAAGCGGCAGCGCTTCGACAGAAGCCATCAGGGTGCCGCCGCGTGAGGCCAGCGTGGTGGCCGCGCCGATGTTACCCGGGTTGACCTCATAGAGGTCGAGCGTGCCTGGGCGGTCGGAGACGGCCGCGTTCGCCGGGCGGACGCTGGACGAGGAGGCGTTGGCCTCGAGGTTGCGCTGCAGCAGTGCAAAGGTGCGTGGCGAGGCAAGGAGCGTGTCGTAACCGATGTTGGCGCCGATATCGACGAAGACATCGCCGGGCGCCAGGTTCTGCTCGATGGCCCGCGAAACGTCGGGCTCCCAGACCCCGAAGTGGAGGATCATGCGCTGGGTGAGATCGAGCGGGTTACAATGAATGCGCGCGCCGAAGTAGGTCGGGGCGACTCAGCACGCGCAGCGCCTTGTTGTAGGCGCGGAATGCGAACCGGGCGGCCGGAAGCGGCAGGCGTCGGGTCGTTCCGACGATGATCTTGTGCAGGAGCTGAATCATGCCCCGTCTCTATAGCGCATTTGCATCGCGCGTCCCGCAGCCCGCGGGCGGCCGCCGCCGATAGGGGACGGTCAGCGAAAATACGAAATGAGAGTGAAGCGGAGCCGCCCTCACCGCGTTCCGGCGGGGGGTGCCTGACGGTTGGTATCGGAGCCGACGCCGGGCTGGCCCGCGCTTGGAGCGCCGGGTGACGTGGGCGCGGGGGTAACGGTTGAACTGCCTGGCAGGGGGGCTGCGGGCGGCGGGAGGGTCGGCGAGGTGGCGGCCGGGGCCGGCGATGTCGACATGCCGCCGCTGCTCGAGCCCGGACCGCCCGACTGCGCATGGACAGTCCCGGCAATGGCGCCGCTTGCAAGTATTGCGATGAGTATCTTGCTGACCATGACGTCCTCCAGGGTGTCCCTGCTCAACCCCTGAAGGACGCAGTCGTTGCATGCACCGTCAGCCCGTCGCGGCCAGTGCGGCAAGCTGGTCGGTGCAGACTGCCCAGCCCTCGTGGAAACCCATTTTTTCGTGAGCTTCGCGATCTTCGACCGTCCAGTGGCGGACGCGCGCCGTGTAGAGCGTCTTCTCGCCCTGCTTCTCGAAGGTGAGGATTACCGTCATGAAAGGCTTGGCCGACGGCTGCCATGCCTCGGTGAAGGCATCGGTGAGCACCAGCCGCTCGTTCGGCACGACGTCGAGATAGACGCCGCGGTTGGCCATGTCCTGACCGTCGGGGCCGCGCATCACGATCAGGCTGGAGCCGCCGGGCCGCACGTCCATCTCGGCCAGCGGCGTGGCATAGGGTTTGGGGGCGAACCACTGCTTGAGCAGCGCCGGCTCTGTCCAGCAGCGGTAGAGCATCTCGCGCGGGGCGTCGATCAGGCGGGTCAGGACGAGTTCGCGGTCGTCGGCGGGCGTTGTATTCACGTTCCGGCTCCTTGTGGGATCACTCTGTCCCAAGGACGAAAGAAGCCGCCACCACCCGACCCGGGTCCGAAATTTATTCGCGAGGTCCGAAGGCGCCGGGTGTCACTCCGCCATATTCATGGCTCACCCGGCCGTTCCAGCCATAGCCGACATAACCGCCGGCGGCGTCGTACAGGTAGTCGAAGCCCTCCAGGAACATCCGGCCGGTGTTGACGAAGATCGTCGCGTCGTGAACCACGTCGATCCGCTCGGGATGGAGCGGATTGCCACGCCGTCCGACCCTGAACTCATAGAAGGCCGGCTGTGGCCGCTGGCGATCCGGCATGAAGAGTTCGACGCGCGTGCCCTCGGGCACATGGTGGCCGCGCTTCAGCCCCGTGCCGGGCGGCGGCGATACGAACATGTAATTGATGCCGGTATCCATCAGCATCGTGCCGCGACCGGACACGCCGTCGACCGAGACGGTCATGGGCGCGCCATTCCAGTCGAGGATGCCGGGTGGGTGCGCCTTGGGCGTCAGCTTCACGAAGGCCATGTGACGGGTGAGGGCGGGCGTCATGCCGAGATGCACGCCGGTGCGGGTGATCACGTAGCCCGGCCGCACCGAACTCACCGGCCTGCCGGACGCCAGAGAGACCAGACTGACGAAGGGATTCTTCGGCGAGCTGTCGTCGGCAGTTGCCTGGGCCGCACCGCGATCGAAGCCGATGCCCATGAACCCGACAGTGCGCGGCTCCGACTCCGGCCGGCAGTTTCGCGCATGTTCGAGGCAGGTGATCTGGTTGACCCTCAGCACCTGCACGCGCGCCGTGGCGACGGGCGTGTGCGCGTCGCGGCGAATGACGACGTCGGTCATCCAGTGCTCGCCGCTCAGGATGCGGCCGCTGCTATTGTACACGAGCCGCCCCGGTCCCTGCGAGACGTCGCCCGGCCCGGGGATGAAATGCTCGGCCGAGACGACGATGCCGGTTGAGCCGGTGTCCATGCCGAACCAGCGCGGCTTGCTGCCGTTCAGGCTCAGCCAGATGTGCGGCACGTGCGCCATCGAAATGGCGCCATTGGCGAAGGGGATCTCGATCGCCTCGAGTCCTTCGTAGGTACGCCACGGTTCCTGCGCCCGCGCACCGGCCAGCGCCGACAGCATGAGCGCGAGGGCGGCTGCAATGACGCGGAGCGGATGTGCCATGGCGAATTCCTTGAAACGCGGGTGCTCAATCGGGGAGGTCGAAGTCCAGCCCGTTGGACTTGATGCCGGCCTTCGTGAACCAGTCGGGACCGAGCAGGCTGATCGGCTTGCCGGTGCATTTCAGGCTCGCGACCTGCTTGCCGTCGCGCTCGACGGAGAGGCCGGCCTTCTCCTCGATCTCGCCGCGCGGACCCCATTTGCCGATACCGGTATAGACGATGAAGGCGATGTTGTTCTTCGCCGAGATGCGCAGCCACGCGGCCCCACCGCCGGCGAAGGCGAGAGTTTCGCCGCTGGCCGCCTGAGGCGGCGGCACTTGGGCTGCCGGGAGGATGAGGTCCAGGGGGTCGTTCGAATCGGGCTTGCCGGTCCGGTATTGCAGGTAACCCTTGTTGGGGGCGGCGTCCTTCGAGGCGCAGACGGACACCAGCTTGGTCGGGCTGGTGCGGCACGAAAAGACGATCATCTCGGCAGGAGTACAGAAAGAGGTCTGCGCGCTCTTGGCTGCGGGAGGCGCTGCCGGAGTTGCCGCAGGAGGTGCGGCAGGAGCAGACGTCGCAAGCGGTGCCGGCTTGGCGGACACGATCAGGACGATGGTGTCGCTCTTCTTGCAGTCGGGATCGCCCTGGCACGAAGCCGCCATGACCCGCGCCGTCTTGTAGGTCAGGGCCAGGCGCTTGCCTTTGAAAGACTTTTCCTTGACGCAGAGATCGAAGTCCGCCGCCTCTTCGAATGTGACGCCGCGATCGTCCTTCAATGTGACGAAGCAGGCAGTGTCGCCATTCTGGAAACTGATCGGCGTCCCGAAAGCCCGCTTCTTTTCGCCACCGACTGTGACTGTGTCCTGGGCTGCGGCGGGAAGGGCAGACAACAGGACGAGGGCGATGGCACATGAACGAAGGAGAGAGCGCGACACGAAGAACTCCGGGGCGGAATCTGATACCGAAGTCATAGACGACAGGGCGACTAAAGTCGCGTGTACAAAGCAAAAGACCCGCGCCAGCAGGGCCGGGCGGGCCTTCTCGAGCCCGCGGGTACGTCCGCGGCTGAACTCTTGCGGGGCAAACGTCAAAGCCTGCCAACTGGTTGCACTTCAACGCAGCGGCAACTATTCACCGCACCCGGCGTTGATGCGCCATGAGCGAAAGCACCACTCCCGAGGATATTCGTCCCTACCTGGTTCTTGCCCAGGCCGATGACGGCGGGCAGCCGATCGTTGAAACGGCTCGCGCTCTCCACGACCTCATCGTGACCTTCCCGCCGCAGGGTTGCTACTCCGTGCGCACGGTAGAAGACGAATGCGGACCGGCAATCCACTGCGCGTTCGAGCGCAAGATCGACGCTGACCGTCTGGCGAATGCGGTCGGCGCGATCGAGGTCGCCCGATACGAAAGCTATCGCAGTGAGCGCGCCTTCTTTATCGATGAAACAATGTCGAGAGTGATCCGGCGCGCTTTGGAGCGTCGCCGGCCTCCCATCGCGATCTAGAGAATCCCAAACATGCGCGCGACACGCTGAACGGCCTGCCAGGCCGGGTCGAGCGTTGCAAAGGTGCGAGCCATCTCGTTGGCGTCGTTGAGCAGCGCCTTCAGCTTGACGTCGCTGGGCTCGTCCTTCTCCGCTTCGAGCCGCGCTTCTTCAAAAAGTGCTCGCAGCTCGCGCATCTCCTCGCTGTAGTCGGCATCGATAGCCTTCACAGAATTGGCGAGGGCGGTGGCGAGGGTCGGATCGTTCGCTTTGTCGGTCATACTCTCTACGCTGCTTTACGGGTGCGGTGGGCGGCGATGGCCGCCCACAAGGACGAGGCGGTCACCGGCATGTCGACATGCTTCAGGCCGGTGTGCGGATGGATGGCGTCGACGATGGCGTTGATGACGGAGGGCGGCGCGCCGATGGCGCCGGCTTCGCCCGCGCCTTTCACGCCCAGGGGATTGGTCGTGCACAGGCTGTTGTGCATGTCGAAGTGGACGTGCGGCACCACGTCGGCACGGGGCAGGGCATAGTCCATCAGCGAACCGCTCATCAGCTGACCGGAGTCCGGGTCATAGATCGTCTTCTCGGTCAGCGCCTGACCGACGCCCTGGCCGACGCCGCCATGGACCTGACCCTGCAGCAGCAGCGGATTAAGAGCCGTGCCGAAATCGTCCATGATCGAGTAGTTCAGGATCTCGAGCGTCCCGGTGTCGGGGTCTATCTCGAGTTCGCAGACATGGCAGCCGTTCGGGAAGGTCGCGGCCTGCGGCGTGCGCGTGAAGGTGTCGTCGAGACCGGTCTTTGTACCTTCCGGCAGGTGTCTGGGGTCCCTTGCGGCGCGCGCCACGTCGAACAGGCTCATCGTGCGGTCGGTGCCGACGATCCGGAAGGTGGCGTCGGCATATTCGATGTCGCCGACGGCCGCTTCCATTGCTGACGCGGCGACCAGCTTGCCCTTCTCGATGATGTTGTCGCTCACCCCCAACACCGCCGCGCCGGCCACCGGAATGGAGCGGCTGCCGCCGGTCATGCCTTCCGGCGTGAAGTCCGAATCGCCCTGCACGATGCGAATGCGGTCTGCATCGACACCCAGCCGTGCCGACATGATCTGCGTGAAGGCCGTCTCGTGGCCCTGGCCGTTGGTCTGGACGCCCACGAAGACGGTAATCGTATCGTCCTCGTTGAACTTGGCGATCGCGCTCTCCGGCGCACCGCCCGAGCACTTCTCGACATAGGTCGCCATGCCGATGCCGCGCCACTTGCCCTTGGCGAGCGAGGCGGCGCGGCGAGCGGGAAATCCATTCCAGTCGGCCTTCTCCATGCCCTTCAGCATGACGGTGTCGAAGTCGCCGGAGTCGAAAGTGTCGCCCAGCGCCGTGTTCCACGGTATCTGGGAGGGCTTCACGAGGTTGCGCTTGCGGATCTCTGCGGGGCCAAGTCCGGTCTCGCGCGCGATATGGTCGACGAAACGCTCCAGCAGATAGGCGGCCTCCGGCCGGCCGGCACCGCGATAGGCGTCGGTCGGCACCGTGTTGGTCATCACGCCCTTCACATTCACGTAGACCGTGGGCGTCTGGTAGAGGCCGGCCAGCATGCCGCTGCCCGCCATGGTCGGGATGAACGCGCCGAAATGGCTGAGATAGGCGCCGAGTGCGGCATAGGTGGTGACGCGCAAACCGAGGAACTTCGCGTCCTTGTCGAGTGCCATCTCGGCCATCGAGACATGGTCGCGGCCCTGCACGTCGGACAGGAAGGCCTCCTGCCGGTCGGGAATCCATTTCACCGTGCGCTTCAGCTGGCGGCTCGCCCACACGACCAGCGGATACTCCGGATGCACGAAGATCTTCATGCCGAAGCCGCCGCCGACGTCGCCGGTGCGTACACGAAGCTTGGGCTGGCCGATCTTCAGGATCATGTCGGCGACCACCGGCCGGATGACGCTGACGCCCTGCGAGGATACCCAGAGGGTCGAGCGGTCGTCGGCGGGATCGTACTCGCAGATGGCGCCGCGCGGCTCCATCGAGTTCACGACCAGGCGGTTGTTCACGATCTCGAGCTTCACGACCCGGTCGGCCTTGGCGAAGGCCGCCTCGGTACGAGCTCGGTCGCCCATCTCCCAGTCGAAGACCAGATTGCCCGCGATGTGGTCATGGACCAGCGGTGCGCCGGGCTGGGCCGATTCAAAGGTGCCGACCGTGTGGGCGCGAGCTTCGTAGTCGATCTCGATCAGCTCGGCGGCGTCCTTGGCCTGTTCCAGCGTCTCGGCCACTACCAGCGCCACCGGGTCGCCGACATGGCGGACGCGGCCCTGCGCCAGCATGGGCCGGGGTGTCTCACCCCGGGGCGTGCCGTCGCGGTTGGTCACGGGCACCAGGCAGGGCAGGTCGCCATAGCCTGCGGCCTTCACGTCCTCGCCCGTCAGGACAAGCAGGACGCCTGGAGCCTTCTTCGCGGCCGAAGTGTCGATGCTCCTGATGTCGGCATGCGCATGCGGCGACCGCAGGACGTAGGCGCGGGCGGCAGGCGCCGAGAGCTTGGTGTCGTCGGTATAGCGGCCGCCTCCGGTAAGGAGACGGGGATCCTCGACCCTGCGGACCGATTGACCAATGCCGAACTTCGCCATGGAATTCCTCCGTGTTGCCGGAGGTTAGCCCGCCACGGGAGGGCTTGCTACAGGATCGTCCGGACGAGAACCGTCATTACGGAGAGTATGCCGGTGCCTGGCGCCCCTTAAGTTCCTGCGGTGGGCACGCGGATTTTGGGTTGGTAGAGAGTGGGGAAGGGTATCCAGGTTCTTGAAAGCCTTTGCCAGGAGAGCCAGACGTCTGTCGAGCCGGTCGATCCGCCAGCCGCCGCCGATGTGCGGGTAAGCTTCCCGCCGACAGCGCGCTGAGGAGGTGGCGCCGGTGGACTCGAGAATCGTGAGCGCGACCGGAGGCGCTGGCCGCGTTAAGGCCAGCGCCGCCGCCTGCATTCTGGATCGTTACTTCTTCGGCGCAATCGCGACGACCAGCACCTGAGTGTCGATTGCGGTCAGCTGGTCGCCGGTCTTGACGCGCGGCAGCTGGGCGCGGCCTTCGGGCGTTGCCACGTTATAGGTGCGGACCTCACCGCCGCTGGGGTTCACGACCGAGATCGTGTTGGCCGAGGTATTGACGCCCGTGACCCACCAAGTGGCGACGGTCTGGTCAGCCATGACGCCGGCGGCGCGGGTGCCGGTGGAGGCCGCAGCCGTGACGCTGAGGTCGCGGTCGCGCGGAGTCGTCACGTTCGGGCCGGACAGCACGAAGGTGAGTCTGTCCTCGAACGCCACCGAGACCCGGTCGCCGACCTTGCTGGTGTCCATCTTGACGCCGTCGCCGACCTTTGAGGTCAGCGTGCGGCCGGCCGGACCGGTGAAGGTCACGGTGCGCTTCGCCGGATCGATGGCGGTGATCGTCGCATCGATCGAATTGGTGGTGACCGTCGAGATGCCGACGACCGGCTGGCCCTGCGCGAACGCGGGGCCGGTGGTCGCAATCGACCCGGCGACCACTGCGGCGATCAGGAATTGTTTGCTGAACATGACTCTCTCCCTCCGTTGATGAATAACGCTAGCATGAGGTTTGACGGATTTTCCATGGCCGGCCTGTTACATTGATATTGAATATGTTCAATCTTCGAGAGACCGCGTGACCACGGCCTATCTCGCTGTCGACGGCCTCGAGAACCAGTTGCGCGAAGAGCTGGCGCGGGCCGGTGTCGAGGTCCGCGCCACTCACGGCCGTCTCGTGCTGTCGGATTCCCCGCCGATCTCCGCGGCCTGGGCCGCGAACACATGGCGTGACTGCGTCGAGATGCCGGTCGCCTCGATCGGCACGGCGGCGAAGTCGCTGCGGGACATTCAGCGCAACTGGGCGATGTATGCACCGCTCCATCATCGCCGCGCCGCGCTCATCCAGGAGAAGTTGCCGCATGTGTCGGCCAAGCCGGTGGTCTTTCCCGCCGCCGCGCCGACCGCCCCGCTGGGCTCATGGACGCTGCTGGCGGCCGATCGCTTGCTCGCCGCCGCATCCTGCAGTTCGCCCTTCGCCAATGGTGAGGTCGAACTGGTCGAGGACAAGGTCGGGCCGCCGAGCCGCGCCTACCTGAAACTGTGGGAAGCGCTGGTGCGCCTGCGCCGCTGGCCACAGCCGGGCGAGCGCTGCCTCGATCTCGGCGCCTCGCCGGGCGGCTGGACCTGGGTGCTTGCCCGGCTTGGCGCCAACGTCGTCGCGGTCGACAAGGCGCCGCTCGACCCCAAAGTGGCGGCAATGCGCGGCGTCGAGTGGCGCGGCGAAAGTGCGTTCGGTCTCGATCCCGCCAGTGTCGGTCCCATCGACTGGCTGTTCTCCGACGTCATCTGCTACCCGTCGCGGCTGTTGCGGCTGGTCGAGCGCTGGCGGGCCTCCGGGCTGGTGAAGAACTTCGTCTGCACCATAAAATTCCAGGGTGAGACCGATCACGAGACGGCCGCCACATTCGCCGGGTTGCCCGGGGCACGAGTCCTGCATCTGCATTACAACAAGCACGAACTGACGTTCATGCTATGCTTTTCCGAGGGAAACTGAGGGAGTTAGGGAATGCTGAAATCCATTCGCATCGCTGCAGCGCTGATTGTGCTGGCAGCACCGGCGCTCGCGCAGCAGAAGACGCTCACCGTCGCGGCCTATGGCGGCGTCTGGGACAGCCATCTGCGCAAGGAGGTCTTCCCCGAGTTCGAGAAGAAGCACGGCGTGAAGGTCGAGTACGTCGCCGGCAATTCGACCGACACGCTGGCCAAACTCCAGGCCCAGAAGGGCAATCAGGTGATCGACGTCGCCATCATGGACGACGGCGTCATGTACCAGGCGATCCAGCTCGGTTTCTGCGCGCCAATCCAGGGCCTGGACAAGAGCGAGCTCTATCCGGCGGCGCTGTTCAAGGACGACAAGGCGGTCGCCGTCGGCCAGACCGGCACCGGCTTCATGATCAACACCAAGGTCTTCAAGGAGAAGGGCTGGCCGATCCCGACCTCGTGGAACGACCTCAAGGACCCGAAGTTCAAGAAGCAGCTGGTGATCCCGCCGATCAACAACACCTACGGCCTCTACACGCTCATGATGTTTGCCCGCATGAACGGCGGCGGCGAGAAGAACATCGAGCCGGGCTTCAAGGTGATGAAGGCCGACATCAACCCCAACGTGCTGGTCTACGAACCCTCGCCGGGCAAGATGACCGAGCTCTTCCAGTCGGGACAGGCGAACATCGCCGTGTGGGGCACCGGCCGCGTGCAGGCCTTCGCCAACACCGGCTTCCCGGTCGACTTCATCTATCCCAAAGAAGGCGCGCCCATCCTGCTCGCCTCGGCCTGCGCGGTCGCCAAGGCCTCGGTCAATCCGCTGGCCCACGAGATGATCAAGCTGCTGGTATCGGCCCCGGTGCAGACCGGCATGGCCAAGGCGATGGGCAATGGCCCCGTCAACACCAAGGTCGACGTCAACATGCCGGAACTGAAGATGGCGCCGGTCGGCGAGCGCGCGAAGCTGATCATCGCGCCGGATTGGGACGCCATCAACGTATCGCGTGACGACTGGACCAAGCGCTGGAACCGCGAGGTCGAGCGCTGAGCGTCTGAGAGACCCGTCGTGCATCATCCCGTCTATGTGTTTCGCCACGGCGAGACCGTCTGGAACGCCGAGAAGCGGGCGCAGGGCTTTCTCGACTCGCCGCTGACCGAGGCGGGCCGTGCGCAGGCGCGCGCCATGGGGCGGGCGCTGGCGCATGAGCTGCGGCAGGCCGGTCACGCACCTGCGGACGTCGTGGTTCGGTCGAGCCCGCTCGGGCGCGTCCGTGAGACCCTGGCGCTCGCCGCACAAGAGGCCGGCCTGACGCATCACGAAGGGTCGTTCGACGATCGCCTGCGCGAAATGAGCTGGGGCGAGTGGGATGGTCTCACCGGCCCGGAGATCGAGGCGCGCTGGCCGGGCGCGATGGCGGCGCGGCGGCTCGATCGCTGGACCTACGAGCCGCCGGGCGGCGAGAACTACATCGCCGCCGCCGCGCGAGCCAGGGCGGCGCTCGACGATATCGCAGCCCTCGCGATCGAACGTCCGGTCGCGGTGTTCGCCCACGGCGGCATCGGGCGGGTGCTGCGCGGCCTCTTTCTGCGCGCACCCGAGGCCGAGATTCTCGACATGGACCAGCCGCAGGACGCCTTCTATCGGCTGCATCGCGACACCGCGGCGCGCATCGTCTCGCAGGTTGCGGGCTAGATGGCGTTTCTCGAACTCGAGAAGCTCACCAAGTCGTTTGGCACGCACAACGCCGTCGACGGTCTGACGCTGAGCGTCGAGAAGGGCGAGTTCGTGGCGCTGCTCGGACCCTCGGGCTGCGGCAAGACCACGACGTTGCAGATGATCGCCGGCTTCGTCGAGCCGACCTCCGGGGCGATCCGGCTCGCCGGCAAGGACCTGCTGGCGATCAAGCCGGCAAAGCGCGGACTCGGGATCGTCTTCCAGAGCTACGCGCTGTTCCCGCACATGACCGTGGCGGAGAATGTCGGTTTCGGGCTGGAGATGCAGGGCGTGGCCGCCGCCGAGCGTACGACGCGGGTCGGCGAGACGCTGGAACTGGTCGGACTCGGCGCCTTCACGACGCGTTTCCCGCGCCAGCTTTCCGGTGGGCAGCAGCAGCGCGTGGCGCTGGCGCGCGCCCTGGTCATCAGGCCGCAGATCCTGCTGCTCGACGAGCCGCTGTCCAACCTCGATGCCAAGCTGCGAGAGGGCATGCAGATCGAGCTGCGCCAGATCCAGCGCACGGTCGGGACGACGACGATCCTGGTGACGCACGACCAGGCCGAGGCGATGGCGCTGTCGGACCGCATCGTGGTGATGAACCAGGGCAAGGCCGAGCAGATCGGCCCGCCGCACGAGGCCTACGAGCGGCCGGCCACGCCCTTCGTCGCCAACTTCCTCGGCAAGACCAATCTGGTGAACGGTGTCACCGTGCGGCCCGAGCGCATCTCCTTCGCCGCCTCCGGCCTCGCCGGCACGGTGCGCACGCGCATCTTCCAGGGCAATCACTGGCTCTATCAGGTCGATACCGCGTCCGGCCTCGTCACGGTGATCCGCCAGAACACCGGCGAGGCGATGCCGGTGGAGGGCGACGCCGTGCAGCTCGCCTGGGAGGGCCGCGCGTGAAGGCCGCGCCCTATCTCCTCTGCCTGCCGGCGCTGGTCCTGTTCGCCGGTGTCGTAATCGTGCCGCTTGCCATGACGGTGCTGCTCTCGTTCCACGACTGGGGCCAGTACAAGGGCATCGAGCCGGTCTTCATCCTGAAGAACTGGCAGGAAGTGCTGGGCGATTCGTACTTCCACGAAATGTTCGCGCGCACCTTCCGCATCGCCTTCTTCGTGACCCTGCTGGCGGCCGTGTTCGGCGCGCCCGAGGCCTACATCCTGAACCGCATGCGCAGCCCGTGGCGCGGCATCTTCCTGCTTATGATCCTGGGCCCGCTGCTGATCTCGGTCGTGGCGCGCACGCTGGGCTGGGCGCTGCTGTTCGGCGGCAACTCCGGGCTGGTGAACAAGGCCTTGATGGGCATGGGGCTGATTGCGGCGCCACTGCCCTTCATGTTCACCGAGACCGGCATCGTGGTCGCGTTGGCGCACGTGCTGATGCCCTACATGGTGCTGGCCGTCTGGGCCTCGTTGCAGCGGCTCGATCCGCAGATCGAGAACGCGGCGGTGGCGCTGGGGGCAGGGCCCTTCACCGTGCTGCGCCGCATCGTGCTGCCGCAGGTAATGCCGGGCATCCTGTCGGGAGCGGTGATCGTCTTCGCACTGGCCGCCAGCGCCTTTGCCACCCCGGCCATCATCGGCGGCCGGCGGCTCAAGGTCGCCTCGACGCTGGCCTATGACGAATTCCTGAACACGCTCAACTGGCCGCTCGGCGCTGCCGTGGCGGTGCTGCTGTTGCTGGCGCTGATCGGCATCGTCTGGGGCGCCAACCGGCTGGTCGAGCGCCGCTACGCGCAGGTCTTCGCATGAGCCGCAACGGGCCGCTGGCGCTGGCCTATCACACGCTGTTCGTCGCCTTCATGCTGGCGCCGATTCTGGTCGTCTGCTTCGTGGCCTTCACGCCGGAGGGCTATCTCTCGTTCCCGACCGACCGCTGGTCGCTGCGCTGGTTCTACGCCATCGCGCAGTACCCGGAGTTCATCTCGGCCTTCTGGCGCAGCCTGTGGCTGGGCGCGATCTCGTCGGCGATCGCGGTGGGGATCTCCGTGCCCGCGGCGCTCGCGATCGCGCGCTATCGCTTTCCCGGCCGCGAAGCGGTGACGGCGCTGTTCATGTCGCCGCTGATGATCCCGCATCTCGTGCTCGGCATCGCCTTCCTGCGCTTCTTCACCCAGATCGGCCTGGGCGGCACGTTCACGGGCCTAGTCCTGTCGCACATCGTCGTGGTGATACCGTTCGCGCTGCGCCTGACGCTCGCCTCGGCGGTCGGCCTCGACCGCTCGATCGAGCACGCCGCCGTGTCGCTCGGCGCGACCGAAAGCGTGGTTCTGCGCCGCATCACCCTGCCGCTGGTACTGCCGGGACTGGTCAGCGGTTGGGCGCTGGCCTTCATCAATTCGTTCGACGAGGTGACGATGACCGTGTTCATCGCGGCACCGGGCACCGAGACGTTGCCGGTGCGGATGTTTCTCTACATCCAGGACAATATCGATCCACTGGTGACCTCGGTGTCGGCCTGCGTGATCGCCATCACCGTCGTGGCACTGGTGCTGCTCGACCGCGCTTTCGGGTTGGAGCGCATGCTCGTGGGAAGGAACGCCAACCATGGCAGGTGACGAATTCGACGTCGCGGTCGTGGGGGGCGGCCTGGTCGGCGTCGCCACCGCCTGGGGACTGGCGCGCGAAGGCTGCAAGGTGGTCGTGCTTGATGAGGGCGACCGCGCGGTCCGGGCGAGCCGCGGCAACTTTGCGCTGGTCTGGGTGCAGAGCAAGGGGCTTGGCCTCGCCCCCTATGCCGGCTGGACGATCCGTTCCTCCAATGCCTGGCGCGGCTTCTCCGATCTCCTGAAGCAGGAGACCGGCCTCGACGTTTCCTTTCAGCGGCCTGGTGGCTTCCATCTCTGCCTGTCGGAGAAGGAACTCGAGACACGCGCCAACAACCTCAGGCGCCTGCACAACCAGCCCGGCATCGTCGACTACAAGACCGAGATACTGGATCACGATCAGGTCAGGAAGATGCTGCCCGACATCGGGCCCGAGGGCGTGGGCGGGAGCTTCTGCCCGCTCGACGGACACGTGAATTCGCTGCGCCTGTTCCGCACGCTGCATGCCGCCCTCAACGAGCGCGGCGTTACCTACCTGCCGAGCCATCGCGTCGAGACGATTACCAGGGAGGCGGGCGAGTTCCGGCTTGCGACGCCCCACGGCGAGATCCGTGCATCCAAGGTGGCTCTCGCTGCCGGAAACGCCAACATGCGCCTCGCGCCCATGGTCGGGCTCGAAGCACCGATGAAACCGGAACGCGGCCAGATCGTCGTCACCGAACGGTTGCGGCCCTTCCTCAACCATCCCGTCGTCACCCTGCGCCAGACCGACGAGGGCACGGTGATGATCGGCGACTCCAAGGAGGAGAGCATCGATCCCAGCGGTCTCACGATCGGCGTCAGCGCCACCGAAGCCGAGCGCGCCGTGCGCCAGTTTCCGCTGCTGGCTAACGTCAACGTCGTACGGACCTGGAGCGCCATCCGCGTCATGACGCAGGACGGCTTCCCGATCTACGACGAGTCGCAGACCCACCCCGGCGCCTTCACCGTCTGCTGCCACTCCGGCGTGACCCTGGCCGCCAACCATGCGCTCACCATCGCGCCGATGATCGCCCGCGGTGCGCTCGACGCTTCGCTCGTCGCCCCGTTCAGTGCCCGGAGGTTCCATGTTCAAGAGGCTGGCTGACAGCGGCCCCGCCATTGCGATCACCGTCGATGGCAAGAAGGTGACCGCCCGAGCCGGCGACACGGTCGCCGCCGCCCTGCTCGCCGCCGGCATCGACCATTGCCGCACCACGCCCGTCACCGGCGCGCCGCGCGCACCCTATTGCCTGATGGGCGTGTGCTTCGACTGCCTCGTCACGGTCGACGGCGTGGGCAGCCGGCAGGGCTGCCTGATCCCGGTGCACGACGGCATGAAGGTCGAGACCCAGCTCGGCCGCCGGGAGGCCGGACGATGATTGCGGCCGCGGATCTCGCATCCTCCTGCGACCTCGTCGTCATCGGCGGCGGACCCGCCGGTCTCGCGGCCGCCGCACTCGCCGCGCGCGCGGGCGTGTCGACCGTGCTGTTCGACGAAAATCCCGGCGTCGGCGGCCAGATCTATCGCGCCATCACCTCGACGCCGGTCAGCGACCGCGCGATCCTGGGCGAGGATTACTGGGACGGCGCCGCGCTGGCCGCTGAGGCGAAGGCCAGCGGCGCGCTGATCGTCAACGGCGCGACGGTGTGGAGCCTCGACCGGCAGCGCCTCGTCGGCGTCTCGCTCGGCGGCAAGGCGCGCCTGATCGAGGCCGGGCGCGTCATCATCGCCACGGGATCGCAGGAGCGGCCGTTCCCGATTCCCGGCTGGACCCTGCCGGGCGTCATGACGGCAGGTGCCGCCCAGACCGCGCTGAAGGCGCACGGCCTCGTCGTGGGCGCGCGCACCGTGTTGGCGGGCGGCGGGCCGCTGCTCTGGCTCCTGGCGGCGCAGACCCTGCGCGCCGGCGGCACGATCGACGCCATCCTCGACACCACGCCGCGACGCAACTGGCTGCAGGCGATCTTGCATCTGCCCGACTTCGCCCTGTCGCCCTATTTCGCCAAGGGACTGGCGCTGTTGCGAGAGGTCCGGGGCAGGGTGCGCGTGCATCGCGCCGACCGGATCGAGGCGGTTGGAACGGACAGGGTGCGTGAGGTCGTGTTCTCGAGCGGTGGCCGGGAGCAGCGCCTGCCGGTCGACCTGCTGCTGCTGCACCAGGGCGTCGTGCCCAACGTCAATCTCGCCAATGCGGCGGGCGTCGCGCATGTCTGGAACGACCGCCAGCTCTGTTTCGTGCCGGTGCTCGACGCCGATTTCGGCAGCTCGGCGCCCGGCATCGCGGTGGCCGGTGACGGTGCGGGGATCGCGGGCGGTACCGCCGCGGCGGAACGCGGCAGGATCGCCGCCATCGCCGCGGTGCGCGCGCTCAAGCCGGAAGCGGTCGTGCCGGACACACAGGCCATTCGCCAGAGCCTGCAGCGCGAGGAGATGGGGCGGGCGTTCCTCGACTGGCTGAACCGGCCGGCCGACTCCTTCCGCCAGCCCGTCGGCGACACGATTGCGTGCCGTTGCGAGGAGGTCACCGCCAAGCAGGTGCGCGACACGGCGAACATGGGCTGCGAGGGACCGAACCAGATGAAGGCTTTCCTGCGCTGCGGCATGGGGCCGTGCCAGGGAAGACTCTGCGGCCTCACCATCACCGAGCTGATCGCGGCCGAGCGCAAGACGAGCCCGGAGGAGGTCGGCTACTACCGCCTGCGCCCGCCGGTGAAGCCGATCACCCTGGCCGAGCTCGCCTCGCTGCCGATCAGCGAAGCCGAGCGCAAGGCCGTGGAGCGCTAGCATGGCACGCACCGCCGATGTGGTGGTCATCGGCGGCGGCATCCACGGCTGCTCGACGGCGCTGCATCTGGCGCTGCGCGGTCTGAAGCCGATCCTGATCGAGAAGGACTATGCCGGCCGCCACGCCTCGGGCGTCAATGCCGGGGGCGTGCGCCAGCTCGCGCGCGACCTCCACGAGATCCCGCTGTCGATCTCGTCGATGGACATCTGGGAGCGGATCGAGGAGCTGGTCGGCGACGATTGCGGTTTCGAGAACCATGGCACCGTGCTGGTGGCCGAGAACGAGGACGAACTCGCCAGCTTCCGACCCCGTGTCGACGATCTCAGACTCCGCGGCTTCATGCACGAAGAACTGATAGACGCCGCCGAGTTGCGCCGCCTGGTGCCCGCCGTATCCGAACATTGTCCCGGGGGCGT